>CASFWS010000007.1 GCA_949298295.1 uncultured Bacillota bacterium
CGTTGAGAGCGGCCGTTTCGTAGTTAAAGAGCGAGGAAAAGTGGCTGGTGCCGTTAGCGCCGTAGGCAATCTGGCTGTTCTTATCGACCAACCCTTCGATATTGGCCCGGTAATAGGTTCCTTTCCCATCCTCGTTCATGTTGGCAAGACGGCTCGTCATCGCCTCGGCGAAGGCGGCTCCGCCGTTGTAGCTGTTCTGGTAAGACCAGCTTGAGCCGTAGATGAACGAGCAGTTCCCGCAAACGATGGTCTCGACGGCGATGATGCCCATTAGGGCCCTCGGCAACCATTTCTTGTAGCGGAAGCAGATGAAGAGAACCGAGACGAGGCCGTAGAGCCCGAACTGGTAGTAAATCATCCACTGGAGGGAATGCATGACGCCGTCGCGGCTGCCATAAGCCGGGAAGGTGTAGCTTTCGGGCCAATAGCCGTCCATGCCGCTGCCATCGAAAGTCATGCCGTTGAAGTAGAAGGCATAAAGGGCCCAGACGACGACGGAAAGGGCCAAGGTAAAGAGGGCTCCGGAGACGATGACCCATTTCGGCTCTTCTTTCAATCGATCGAGCTCCCGCGCCCCGTAATAAACGATCAAGGGGACCAGGATGATGTACCAGCGCCCGTAGCCGTCCCCGGCGAAGGCGTAGAAGAAGTAATAGGCGAAATTGGTGAAAACGAGATATGAGAAGAGAGCGAAAAGGAGAAGTTCCCCCACTTTCTTCCGCCGAATGGCCGAAACAAGGGCGATGAAGAAGAGGATGACAATCGGGGTATAGGAGAACATCGAGGCCGTCCAGGAGTCGTAGTTGTTCGGGCGGGCCAGCGGAAGCCAGAGATAGTTGACCGTCGGGAAAAGGAAGGAAGTAATCCCTTGCATCTCCCGGACGGGATGGCGGCCGACCATCTGGAACATGGCCGCGAAGAAACTCCCGACATCGAAGGTCTTGATCGAGGTGAGGATCTGCTCGAGGTAAAGAGAGCCTAGAGACGTCGTCCGTCCCGACAAGGAAGATTCCCGAAGGCTCGGGAAAAGAACCCAGGAGCCGAGGAGAAGCCCGGCCGCAAAGGCGTAGACGCCGATTCCGATGACGGCTAGATTGCCCTTCAGGTCCCGGCGGCCCAAGGTCATGAAATAACGGATGAGGCTATAGAAGACCCCGAAGAGGCAGAAAACGACCAAGTAGAAGAAACAGGACATCCCGAGGAGGAGAAGCGAGACGGCCAGGACATAAGGCTTTTTGTCCTTAAGTATCTTCTCGACGCCAAGGAGGCAGAAGGGAATGAGAGCCGAGGCGCTGACCATCGTCGGAAAGCCGACCATGAAATTGATGAAGCCGTTGAAGGCATAGGCGGTCCCGGCCACTCGGGCCGAGCTTTCCTTCATCCCAAGGTAACGGCAATACCACCGCATCCCAAGGCCTCCGACCATTCCTTTCACGATGGTGAGAAGGGCGTACATCTGGGGAATCCAGGACCTAGGGGTAACGATATAGGCTATGAGGAGGAACGGATCGAAGAGGCCGTAGTAGGCATTGGCCCCGATCTGATCGACCCCGAGGTAGGTATCGGTCGAATAAAGTTCGAAGTAACCGGTCCGGAAAAACTTCTGCCACGTGTCGTGAAAGCCGTAGGCCATCGTCACGTACTGACTTTGGTAGTCCCAGCCATAGAGCTGGGTAAAGGAATTGTTCAGGAGGCTATAGGCCATCCAAAGAAAACCGAGGATAAAGAGCCCGATCCCAAAGTAAAAAAGACTCCTGATGTCGAAAAGAAAGGGCATTTTCTCATGCAAAAACGCCTTAAATGACTTCCTTTTGGGAGCCAGGTCCTTCAGTTGGACGATATTCTCATCGGGCATCGCCATCCGCTCCTTCCCCTCCGCTTTCCTCGCCCGAGAGGCCAAGGGCATCGGAAATCGGCATCGAGAAGACGATGCCTTGCCCCTTGGTCGAAATGCCGGCATCGCGGTAAATGGCTTCCATGACCGCGTTCTTGATTTCTTCCCGGACCAAAATGAGGACCATTTCCTTCTCGGGAGTAATGGCAATCCCGAAGAAACGCTCGATGTCCTTGTTGCCGGTTCCGTGGGCCGTGAGAATGGTTCCCCCGCGGGCGCCGGCCTTCTTGGCGGCTTCCATGACGATGTCGGTATACCCGTCGTTCACGATGGCGTAGATGCATGCGTACTTCTCGTCGTTCATTGCCTTATCCTCCTCGGGCCTTTCCTTTTTGGGCTCCAGATAGCGAAGGTTCGCCGCATAGCGATAAGCCGCTACCCCGACGAAGCTTTCGATGTTTGTCGCGAACGCTATCCCCTTCGCATAATTGCTCACGGCAAAGCGCTTTGCGAGTTCGCCGCGAAGCGAGCGGTAGACATTAGAAGGCATGCAGGCGAAGAAAGCCCGCTTGTCCTGGTTCCCAAACCCGAAAACTTCGTAAAAATCGCTCGATGCCGTGCCTTTGCCGTGCATCGATAGGAAGAAACTCGCGCCCGAAGCCAAGATCATCTTGCCGATGCTCGAAGCCTGTCCGTCGTTGACGATGACCGTCGCGAAAACCATTGGACGAAGGGCGTACCCTTCGTCGAAGGGGGCCTTTTTCTTTTCGCGCACAGCTTTTCTTTCTTTTTTCATGTCAACCTACCAAGTGAATGATCTGGCAATCGTCGGCTTCGATGAAGCCCTCGCGGATCTTCCGATCGACGAGCCGCCGCTTCACCACCGCATAAAGACCCATCATCTGAATGACGATGAGGGGCATGAGGGCAATCATCGCAACACTTCCGAAGGCGTTCTCGAAGACGGCCGACTCGTCCTTTGTCCCGACGGTGAAGCCGATGACGAAGGGCATGACGAAGGTCGAGGCCATCGGCCCGGAAGCGACGCCTCCGGAGTCGAAAGCCATCGAGGTATAGATGCCCGGCACGAGGAAGGTCAAGCCCAAAGCGATGATGTAGCCGGGAACCATGTAGTAAAGGATCGAGAAACCGAGGTAAGCCCGAAGAGCCGCCAAGGCGACGCCTCCGCCGACGGCAAGAGCCATGATGAGAAGGACGTTGAAGCTTTTGATCGTCCCTTCGGAAACTTTCTCGATTTGATGGACGAGGACATGGACGGCCGGTTCGGCAAAGACCCCGAAGAGGCCGAAGAGACCCCCGACGAGAATCGCCACCCAGACAAGAGAAGCGTCGCTTCCAAGGGACTTGCCGAGCAATTGGGCAATCGGAAGGAAACCGACCTCGACCGTCGTCATGAAGACGACGAGGCCAAGATAGGCATAGACAAGGCCGATGAGGATGCGGGCCAGCTGCTTGAGGGAAAGCCTAACGAAGAGAAGGTCGTAGACGATGAAGAACACTGCGATTGGGCAAATGGCCAAGGCGACCGAGCCAAACTGGGAAACAAGGTCCCCTCCGATGACCGGAAGGACGCTTTCCCAACAGGAAGCGAAATCGGCAGCCTCGACATAGGAAACGCTCTCAAAGTGGTAAACCATCGCCGATGTATCGGTGAAAAGAGCCAAGACCATGACCATGATGATCGGGCCGACCGAGGCAAGGGCCGTAAGGCCGAAGGAGTCCTCGCTTGACCTTCCGCCGTGGCTCCGCGAGGCGGCAAGGCCCGCCCCAAAGGCCAAGATGAAAGGAACGGTGACCGGGCCGGTGGTAACCCCGCCCGAATCGAAGGCAATCGGAAGCAGTTTCGGATCGACGAGCCCGGCTAGGGCAAAGACGATTCCGTAGAAACATAAGAACATGATCTTGAGCGACTTTTGGAAAAGGATCCGCAAAACCCCGACGACCAGGAAGATGCCGACGCCGAGGCCGATCATGCAGATCAAGGTCGCCCGGTCGATGCCGATTTGCCCGGCCATGACCGAGAGGTCCGGTTCGGCAACCGTAATGAGGAAGCCGAGGAGGAAAGTCATGAGGACGACAACCCACATCTTCTTCCCCTTGAAGAGGGTCTCCCCGATCGTTTGCCCGATTTGCGACATCGAACGGTCGCAGCCGATTTGGAAGAGACTGAGACCCAAGCCGATGAAAAAGGCGGAGACGAGGAAAAGGACGAGGCCCGGAAGGGAGAAGGCCGGAACGACGCCAGTAAGGTAAACGACGACGACCACGGCCACGATCGGGATGACCGAAAGGAAGCTCTCCCCGACCTTCGATAGCCAGGACCAATCGAAAAGCGCGCCGAGGTTCAGACGCCTAGTTTTTGGGGCCTTTGTCTTTCCTTCCACGTGCTTTTTCCTTTCCGTCCCCAAAGAACATTTGCCGGAAGGGGCCCGGCATCGGGCTCCGGAGGTCGATTTCCCGCCCGTCTTCCGGCGAGACGAGGGTAAGACGATAAGCATGGAGGCCGAGCCGCTTCAAAGGATCGGATGGCTCTCCGTACTTATCGTCCCCGACGACGAAATGCCCGGTGTGGCCGAGCTGGACGCGGATTTGGTTTTTCCGCCCCGTCTTGATGTCGACGTCCAAGAGCGAATAGCCGCCTTTCTCGGCCATCGTTTTGTATTCCGTTACGGCGAGCTTGGCTCCCTTGGGGCCATGGGCAACTCGCATGAGGTTCGTTTTATCCTCGAAAAGGTAATCTTTGAGGGTCGCTTCCTTTTTCTCCATGCTCCCCTCGACAATGGCGTAGTAGCCCCTCTTGGTAACGATGTCGTTCCAGTGCTTCTGGAGCTTTTCCTGCGTCGCGCGGTCTTTGGCAAACAAGAGGACGCCGGAAGTGTCCTCGTCGAGGCGATGGACGACGAAAAGGCGGGCCGAGCGATCGTTCATCGTGAGGTAATCGCTCATCATCCGGTAAGCCGTCGACTTCTTTTCCTTGTCGCTGGCCACGCTGAGTAGGCCGCTCGGCTTATCGATGGCGATGATGTGCTCGTCCTCGTAAATGATGGGGAGGTTCTTCCGCTTCTTCTTCCGAATCGGCTCCCAGGCAAGGGTCACCTCGTCCTCGGGATAAAGGCGAAAGGAGAAAAGGGAAACCGGAGCCCCGCCGACGGCGACCTGGTGGTTGGCAATGATGCGCCGAACGTTCCGCTCGCTTTGCCCCGGGAGCTTTTCCTTCACGAAGGAAAGAAGGTCGGTCTCGTGGCGGACGACATAGGTCTTGTCCGGCCGCCGGGAACGGACTAGAGGCTTTCGGGGACCTTGGTTGGCTTTGCGGGGGCGAAAGGCTGGCATGACTAGATTTTATCCGTTCTTGTCTTAGACAAGAAGCACAGAATGTCCGTCATCTTCCTTTTGGCATCCGCATGTCCAAGGGCATAGATGCCCCCTAGGACATCGAGCCTACGCTCCGTCGTCTTGATGGCGATGGATTCCGAAGGATAAATCGCCAGCAAATCCCCTTTGTCGTTCATGGAATCGAGCTCGTCAAAAAGAGAGTTGTATACCGCCTCCGGATGGCGGAGCGGCTCGATTGCCTGCGGATAGGAAGCAAATAGGCGATTCATCAAGGCGCTTGCCCGGCGGGCTCTTTGGCGCTTCCGATAACCGCGGGCTTGGGTCGAGATGACAAGAAGAGGTCCCTCTTGCATCCCGAGGGCTTCGCGGAGGGCAATGGGGGAAACGATCCCTCCGTCGAGGTAGTGCTTGCCCCGGGCCTCGACCGGGCGGCAAAGAAGGGGAAGTGAGCAGCTGGCCCGGAGCCCATCCCAGAAATCGGGATCGTCCTTTCCGAAAAGGGCGCTCTTCCTGCTCTCGAGCTCGGTAGCCACAGCATAGAACCGGCAGGGGGAAGCGAGGAATCTCTCCTTGGAAAAGCCGAGACGCCCGGGAGCCGCGGCAAAAAGGTAGTCGAAGTCGAAAAGCCCTCCCGTCTTCACGAAGTTCCGGGCGGCCATGAACTCCTTGTCCGCGGCCATGGCAAGCATCGTCCGCTTGGCCCCTTGGTAATCCCCGCTCAGAAAATTGGCCGTCACGAGAGAGCCGGCCGAGGTGCCGAAGGCCAAGGACGGATAGAGCCCTTCTTCGAGGAAGGCATCGAGCACGCCGGCCGCATAAATGCCGCGCATCGATCCTCCTTGCACGACCAAGGTGAACTTCATCCTAGGCCCGGCTCCGGAAGTAAGCGGCCGCGCAGTCGCGGAGGCGGTTGACGGAGTCGCGGGCCACTTCGTTGAAATAGAAGTCGATGCTCTCGTAGGCGTAGGAAATGATGACGACAGTATACGTCTTGTCGTATTCGTAGTCCCTCGAAGACGGATAGGTGACGTTCCTTGCGGCAACGCTCATGAGGTCGCGGCCCTCAATCGTCGCGAAGATATGATCGTTGTCGAAGGGGAAGACCGAATAAAGATCGCCATAGGTGATGTTCCCGGACACGATGTCCTGGCGGGCGCAGCCGCTATTGACGATCGCTACCTCCGGAGAAGGATAGCCATCGTAGTCTTGATAGAATTCGTAAAGAGCCTCGGCCCCGATCGAAGCCAGCTGGCTTTGGGGGATGTCGACATCGGTGTAGCCAACCACCTCGTCCATGACTTCGGAGAACTGCTCTTCATAGGAAGCGACGATGAGAGAAGCCACGTAATCGGGGACATTGTCCTCGTTGTCGTAGAAGGACTCGTCCCGCTCGACGCCGTCGAACGCCCACCCGTCGGCCGACCTTACGAAACGGACCGAGCGGACGTTGCTTCCATTGGCCCAAGTCTGAAGGTGCGGAATCCCGTAATTGTCCACAAAGTAAGTGTCCTGATGGGTATGGCCGAGGAAGACGGCATCGATATTCTGGCAGTAACGGGTGTTGAAATCGCCGTCATGGATCGAGACGACGACCAAATCGCAGCCTTCCTCGACTCGAAGGCGATTGGCCTCGTTCGAGATGAGGCTCGAATAGGAGGCGAAATGGTAGCCGCCGAGGCTCGAGGGCAAAATCGAGCCCTCCAAAAGCCCAATGCCTCCAATGACGCCGATCCGGACCCCGCCCCGGACAAGGACGGTGCTCGGGGCAAGGAAGGAAGGCCGCTGCTCTTCTGGATCGAGGACATTTATGCCAAGGAACGGGAAATTGGCTTTCGGAGCGTTGTCCTCGATGGCCGAGGCGCCCCAGTCGAACTCGTGGTTGCCGATGCTCATCGCGTCGAAGCCGACGGCGTTCATCCAGTCGATCATCGCCCCACCGTAAGACATGTTGCTCATGGCGCTGCCCTGCCACATGTCGCCGGAAGAAAGGATGACCGTCCCGTCCGGGTTGCCTTCGTAGGCGTTCCGGTAAAGGGTCGAGAGGCGTTCGATGCCAAGCTGGTACTGGCCGCTCTCGCCGTTGAAGTCGATCGCGCCGTGGGTGTCGTTGATCGTATAGATGTCGATGGCTTCAAGTTCCTCGACCGGGGCTTCTTCCTCATAGTTCGTGTATAGGGTAATCGACTCGATCGCGATCTCGCCTAGCGGAGCATAAAGGCTGAAGTGCCTGGCATTCTGGCCAAAAGCGAAGTAGACGTCGTTTTCGAGGGCCGAGGCCCCGATGGCTCCGTTGTCGATTGACCAATGGGACCCTTTCGCATAGAGAATGTCAAGGGAATCCGCCGCGGCGAATTCCACCCGGACGCCAAGAAGGGAAGAGTAGGCGAGGTCATTCGTAAGAAGGAGGCCCTTCTCAAGAATGAGCGACCCGTCCTCGCCGCGCGTCAAAGACCCTTCGTAGCGAAGGGGGAAGCGCTCGTCGTCGCCGATTAGGAGATTCCCGTCGACGACGGCTTCGGAGTCATAGACGACAACTTCGGAAATTTCCTCCTGCAGGGCCCCTTCGGAACTCGAGGAATAGGGCACATAGGAGGCAGAAGACCCGGAGGAACTGAAAGAATCGGAAGAAGAACCGCTCGAGGTCGAAGGATTGGAACAGGAGAAAAGAAGGGCAGCGACAAGGGAGGAACAAAGGACCGTTTTCTTCATGGGTCAATGTTAACCCATGTAGCCAAGTCCTTCCAAAAGAATGAAAAGCCCAAGGAGGACGAGGACCGTGCCGCCGAGGATTTCGGTGACCTCCACTTTGCCGCGGAAGATTTTGTTGAAGAACTTTCCGCCGTAAAGGCCGAGAAGGGAAACGAGGAAGGAAACGACCGCGATGACGATGAAGCAAACGTAGATTTGGTAATCGGCCGTCGCCTGGATGTTGGTGCGAACGGTGATGCCGATGGCCAGGGCATCGATGCTATCGGCGACCCCTTGAACCAAAATCATCGGATAGGTAAGGGTTTTGCGCGTAGAATTCTCGTCATCGCCCTTTTTCTTTGCGAGCTCGATGCTCGATTCGACGATCATTTTGAGACCAATGACGGACAAAAGAACAAAGCCGACCCAGTGATCGTAGGCGTCAATCCACTGGGAGAAGGCCAAGCCGAGAAGAAAGCCGACGAACGGGAAAAGGCCTTGAAAAAGGCCGAAGGTCCCGGCCGCGAAGAAGCTCTTCTTCCGTCCCATATCCGGATAAACGAGGCCGTCCGTCACGCTTAAGGCAAAGCAGTCCAGGGAAAGGGCCAAGGCAAACACGAAGGATAGCAGCAACCAGTTCACAATCCCTCGATCTCCGATATCATGGTCATCGTCATGAAGCGAAAAATCGATCCCCGTTACATCTTCCCGATCGTCATCGGCCTAGTCGCCGTCGCGGTCCTCGTCGCCCTCATCGTCTCCGCCCATTTCGCTTGAACCTTGCGAAAGTAGAGAACGGTAGAGATCGACCCGGCGGTCGCGGAAAACGCCCCACGAGTATCGTTCTTCGGCAATGGAGGGAAGGTCGAATTCCGCAAGGCGGATTCCTTCTTCGGCCCGGTCCATGGAAACGACGATTTCTCCATGCTGATCGGCAATGAAGGAGGAACCAAGGAAGGTCATTTCGGAATTGCCCGCCTTTTCGACGCCGACCCGGTTGGAAGCGGCGAGCGGAATCAAATTGGCAGCCGCTTGCCCGGCCATCGCGTTCCGCCAATGGGGCATCGAGTCGCGGACGAGAACCGGTTCGCTTCCGATGGCCGTCGGGAAAAGGAGCAATTCGGCCCCCTTGAGAGCCAAGATCCGATGCGTTTCGGGGAACCATTGATCCCAGCAGATGCCGCAGCCGATGCGCCCGGCGGCCGTCGAGAAAACCTTGAAGCCAGTATGCCCGGGGGCAAAGTAGAATTTCTCCTCGTAGCAAGCCCCGGTCGGGATGTGGCTCTTCCGATAGAGCCCGAGGTCGCGCCCGTCCTTGTCGAACATCTCAAGGGAATTGAAATAGCAATTTCCGTCCTTTTCGAAAAAGGAAACCGGGAGGACGACCCGGTTGTTCTTGGCCACGGCTTGGAAAGTCGAAAGGGTCTTCGAGTATTTCCTTGCCTCGGCCTTCTTGAAGTTGGCGTAGTCTTCGACTTGGCAAAAATACGGTCCTTCGAAAAGCTCGGGAAGCAAAACGACGTCGGCGCCCATCCGCGCCGCTTCCTCGACATAGGAAATGGCCTTGGCCACCGCTTCCTCGTAGGTAGAAGGAACCCGGTATTGGATAATCGCTACTTTCATTTTTCGTCCTCCTCGATGCTTCCCATCTGCATCGTCAGGCAATGGATGTTCCCCCCGCCGAGGAGAATTTCCCGTGTCGGGATTTGGATGACCCGCTTATTCGGGAAGGCCTTTTCGAATTCCTCGAGGGCCAAGAGGTCTTCCTTGACCCCGAAGCCGGGGATGATCGCGTATTCGGGCCCATGGATGAAATTCACGTAGGAAGCGGCCAGACGCCTTCCGCCTTCCCGGACGTCGAGGGTGGAACTTTCCTTCTTAAGGCCATGAGCCTCGGCCTCGCTCATCTTGAGGGCCGGGGAGGGGACTCTCAGGAAGCGGATTTTGAGGGGCCGCCCTTTGGCGTCGGTCGCCTCCTTGAGGATGGCAAGAGCCTCGCGGGAGTACTCGTACTGCGGATCGTCGGGATCGTCGCTCCAAGCGAGGAAGATCTCCCCGGGGCGGGCAAAAGCCACCATGTTGTCGACGTGCTCGTTGGTCTCATCCATGTAAATGCCATGGGGAATCCAAATGACCTTGTCGACGCTGAAGCACTCCATCAGACGGTCTTCGATTTCCTTCTTGGAAAGCGTTGGGTTCCTTCCTTTCGAAAGGAGGCAAGCTTCGGTCGCGATGAGGGTTCCCTCTCCGTCCATGGCGACCGAACCGCCCTCGAGGACAAAGTCGCTTTGATAATAGGAACGGAGTTTGAGGCGTTTGGAAAGAAGGCCGGAAATCCGGTCGTCGTCCCGGTAATTCTTGTAAAGGCCATCGACCTCCCCGCCCCAGGCATTGAAGCGGAAATCGAGGGTCCGCATCTTCTTGCCATTGTTGAGGAAGAAAGGGAGGGTGTCCCGGGCCCAGCTGTCGTTGTAGCGGATGGAAATCGTCCGAACGTTCGGGAAATCCTGAAAACGGGGAGCGACCTTCTTGTAGTAGGAAGGGTGGATTCCGACGACGACTTGCTCGTACTTGCAAAGTTCCTCGACGAGGCGAAGGATCTCATTGACGGCCGGCTCGGCCCCCTCGCGCCAAGTGTCGCGGCGATAAGGGACCAAAAGGAAAACGCAATCGTGCTTCCCGCCTTCGAAGGGAAGGCGGTAGCCATCCTCCCGAGGATTGGTGATCTTGCTTTCGAGGTAGTCGACGAGGCGCCGCTCGTAGAGGCGGAAGCGTTTCCAGTTCCGGATGTCCACCACTTCGAAGCCGTCCGTGTAGCTCGACATCGTCTTCACGTCCGATTTGAGATAGGATTCGACCCGCCGGACCAGTTCCTTGGTCCAGACCTCACCGGGACAGATAAGGGGGATGCCCGGCGGGTAGATCATCACTTGCTCTTTGCTGATTTCCCCGTCGAGATTCTCGAGCGGCATGACGCGGCCAGGGGCATGGAAGGCCGTCCGCGGACGGATGAGCATGTAAGGGAACGACGTATCGAAAACGCGCTTTTTCCTCGCAAATTCAGGATGGAAATGCTCGTTTCCGATTTCCCTTAGGGCCGCGATGAGGCTATCGACGTGCTCTTTTTTCGTCCCGATGGCCAAGATGCCGAGAACGGCATGGCTCTCGGCGAGTTCCATTTGGATTTCGTATTTCTCGCGAAGAATCCGATAAAGATCAAAGCCGGAAATGTCGAGGCGGTCGAGCCCGATGACGAGCTTCGTGATGTCGTAATCGAAGGCTCCATGGCGGATGAAGTGCTCGCGGGAAACGTCATAGAAGCCGTCGATCTTCGCGATTTCGGACCGGGCATAATCGCTTAGGAGGTAAACCCGTTCGATGTCTTCCTTGCCCTTGGCGGAAGCCAAATAGCTCCGGGCCCCGTCGAGCGACCCCATGAGGATGGAAGAGGGGGAAGTCGTCGTCAGGACGTTAAGGGACTTCTGGACGTCCTCGCGGGTGAAGAAGCCGTAATGCATGAGCAGGACCGAGCTTTGGGTCAAGCTTCCAGCGGTCTTGTGAAAGGAAGCGCTCGCCAGATCGGCCCCGGCATCCATGGCCGAGCAAAGCCCGCGGGAGCCGTGGAAATAGTAATGGGCGCCATGGGCCTCGTCGACGAGGACGGCCATGCCGTGGGAATGGGCTAGCCTCACGATGTCCCGAAGGGGCCCAACCGCCCCGAAGTAAGTCGGGTTGATGACGAAGACGGCCTTCGATGAAGGATGCTGGCGGATGGCTCTTTCCCAATCCTTGAGGGACGGTTGGTTGGCAATGTTCAGCTCGTCGTCGATTTCCGGCATCACGTAAACGGGGACGGCACCGCAGAGAATGAGCGAATTGATAATCGACTTATGGACGTTCCGCGGAAGAAGGACCTTGTCGCCGGCTTTGAGGGCGGTCAGGAACATCGCGATGATGCCCCCGGTCGTCCCGTTGACGAGGAAGAAGGCGTCGTCGGCCCCGCAGGCGGCAGCCAGGAGGCGCTCGCTTTCGAGGACGACCCCCCGGGGCTGGGCGAGGTTATCGAGGCCGAGCGGAGCGTTGAGATCGCATTCGAAAACGCGGCGGCCCAGGACATCGACGGCCGGAGTGTCGATGTTCCCGAGGTGATGACCGGGAACGTCAAAAGGCGACTTGATTTCCTTCGAAGCTTTCTCGACGGCATCGAGGAAGGGCGTTTTTGCCTGATTGGTGTCGTTTTTCATGTTTCTCTCGCTACTCGGCCAGCCCGTGTTTCCTCAAGGCTTCGAAGACACCGCTTTCCCAGACGGGCACGGTAACCTCGGCGGCCGCGGCCTTGACCTCGTCCCCGGCATTGCCGAGGGCCACGAAATGGGACACTTTGGCCATCGGGATATCCTGGATGCCGTCCCCGAAGGAGATGACCTCGTCCTTAGCGATACCAAGGCGTTCGATGACGGCTTGGATGCCGCTCGACTTTTCGCGGAGGCACGGCATCACATCGACGCCGAAGGGGGCATAGCGTTTGAACACGAGACCCGGGAATTCCTTGGCAAAGAGGGGATCGTAATCAGAAGAGACGAAGAGGTTGAAGCCGACCGCATCGCTTGTCCGCATCCGGCCAACGCTCCCGAGGCGCTTCTGCTTCTCGTTGAATTCTTTGTAGTAAGCTTCCGAGAACGGGGTATCATCCCCGAAGAAAAAGCAGCCATCGGGAAAGACGATCTCGGAAGAAACGTGCAGGTAATGGACGAGGCGGACGAAGGCCGCGACGTCGGCTTCCTTCATCATGAAGGCCTGAATGGTTTCTCCGTCGAGGACGGTAACGGCTCCCGCCGAGGCAACGTATCCCCGCCAGTCGATGCCTAGCCCAAAGACGCCAAGGTCGGTCATCGAATCGAGGTGCCGGGCCGAGCAAAGGAAACAGGCAATTCCCCGCTCCTTCAGCCGGCTGACGGCTTCGATCGATTTGAGGTCCCACCGGCGATTCCGGTGATCATAAAGGGTCCAATCGATATCGAAGAAGGCGGCCTTATAGCTCATTTGTCATCTCTCCTCGCGCAGGGCCTCGTGGAAGGAACGTTGGACTTCGTCCATCGTTTCCTTCAGCAAAGCCGGGTTGATTTTACACACTTTTCGGTCGTAGGAAAGAAGGCCGTTGATTTCCTCTTCGACATCGCTCAGCTGCGTCAGTACGAGAACCGAGAGCCCTTCTTTCAAAACAAGGGGCTCGATTTCGTTTTTGTAAAGTTTTCTCAATCCTTCGAAAAGGGATTCCGGATCCTTGAAGAGGCGATAGCCGAATTTCTTCTTGGCGTAGAGGTGCCCCTTGCAGGCCAGAGAATAGCCGCCGAATTCGGAGAGCGAGAGAATCCGCTTCCCGTCGTTATGGAGCCGGACTTTCCGGAAATAGACATGGTGGGAGGAGAAATCCCCGGACCCCTTGTCGTACCAACCGGAGGTCGCGTCGACGAGGCGCGTCGGATCGAGGCTTTTCAGCTTGCTGGACAAACGGTCGCTGTCGAACTGCCCCCAGCCTTCGTTGAAGAGGGTCCAGAAGACAATGGAGGAAGCCGGAAAGAGATACTCGACGGTCGGTTCCATCGTCTTTTCGAAGAATTCGCGACCGGCTTGGTCTTCGCGCCCGAGATGCTTGTGGGAAAGGTCGTCGACGTCGAAGTTGAGGAAGGGGCGGAGGGCAATGTAAAAGAAGGAATACGGACGTCCCCCGTTGACGAGATCTTGTCCCACCAGAAGGCCTTTCTTTTGACAAAGGTAGTAAAAGCGAAGCGGTTCGACCTTGATGTGCTTCCTGAGGAAATTGAATCCCGCCTCCTTGAGAAAATCGAGGTCGGCTTCCATGGCCTGATAAGAGGGATAGGTAAGCCCGCTTTCCGGGGCGTAGCCTTGGTCGAGCACCCCGTTTAGAAGGATGGGCGAGCCGTTAAGGAGGAAACGCTGGAACCGGCCGCTTTTCTTCCGCTCGACTTTCCGGAAGGAATAGACGCCACAGACTTCGTCCTCCCCCATCCGGGCCACGAAGCGGTAAAGGGTCGGGGTCTCCGGGGACCATGGGAAAAAGTCCGCCTCATGGCTGATTTCCCCATGGAGGGTCGTCCCGATTTCGACTTCCCCGACGAGATGGTCCAAAAGGAAGCATTGAACGCGAATGGGCGAAAAAGCGCCCGCAATCCGTGCCTTGATAATCAGGTTTTTCTCATCGTAATCGGGATAGACGACAAGGCTTTCGAGATGCCCTTCCCGCGGAAGGGACTCAAAGTAAACGGGACCGTAGATGCCGCTCGTCGCCGTATACCAAATGCCGCCCGGGCGGTTGGATTGCTTCCCCCGGGGAAAGATAGGGCTATCGGTATCGTCGCGGACCGCGAGTTCGACAACCATTGTTTCCTCGACTTTTGGAAGGTAGATCTCAAAGGGGAGGTAACCGCCTTCATGATGGGCAATCAATGCGCCGTCCACATATACATCGGCCACTTGGTCGACGGCCGTGAAGACGATGCGGCCGGCCTTCCCGACGTATTCGGACGGAAAATGGATTTCCCGCCGGTAATGGAGGACGTCGTCCTTCCCGACTTTCCTTCCGCTTCCCGAAAGGGGCGTTTCCACGGCGACGGGAACGCGGATCGATTCCCCGTAACTCGCCGGCCGGCCATCCGTCCCGTCGATGCAAAACTCCCACCGCCCGTTCAGCGAAAGGTACTTTTCCCGTTCGAAATAGGGATTGGGGTGTTCGCCCAAAGGAAGCTCGTCGGCCTTGGGCCCATACGGAGTCGATAGTTTTTCCACCCCTCTATTTTATCGACATAACTTCCGGAGGCCAAATCGGGGCCCAAGGCACGATGCTTAGCGTTTTTGGGCAAGGCCATGGGCCGAGCCTCCTTCGCCACCCGATAAGCCGACAATGCTACTATATGGCCATGGAAAACCTTGCCTTCATCGAACGCTTCCTCGCTGCTCGCCCCGGAAGCGCCTACCTCTCCCTCGACTACGAAAACAAGAACCCTCTTCTCGCCTCCTTCACCTCCGGCCTCATGCTGACAAGGAAAGTCGCCTTTCTCTTCAAGTCCCCGAAGCCTATCGTCATCGCCCAAACCCTCGACTGCCCGTTTCTGAGGAAAGGCTATGTCGGGGAACGCTTCGAGGTCCTTGAATACCGGGATTGGAAAGAATACCTGACCCTTTTGAGGCAGAGCCTAGCCGGGACCGCGACGGTCTATATGGACGTTTCCGAGAACGGACTTCTCCCCCGGGTCAGCCTTGCCGACTACGGGTCGGTTGCCTACGTCGCTTCGCTAGGAAAGGAAATCCGGAGCTCGGGTGACCTTCTCAACGAAATGATCGGGACCCTCTCTCCAGAGGGAGAAGCTTCCCAGAAAATCGCTGCCGACCTTCTTCTCGCCATCAAGGACGAAGCCTTCGCTTACATTTCCGCCGCCCTGAGGTCGAACCGTCCCGTCGACGAATACGAGGTCCAGTCCTTCATCGCTCGCCGCTTCGAGGAAGAAGGGATGGTCTACGACGACCCGCCGATCGTCGCCGTCAATGCCAATGCGTCGAACCCCCATTACCTCCCGAGCAAGGAAAGGCATTCCCCCATTAAGCAAGGCGACTTGATTCTCATCGACATGTGGGCCAAGAAAAAAGAGGCTGGCTCCGTCTACGGGGACATAACGTGGATGGCTTACGCTGGAAACCGTCTCCCGCCCGAAATGGCTAGGCCTTTCCAGACGCTCGTTAGGAGCATCGATGCGGCTCTCGCCTTCCTTACTTCCGAACTGCCAAAGAGGGAAGTCGCCGGCTACGAAGTCGACCGCCTCGTCCGGAAAATCGTCGAGGAAGACGGATACCTCCCCTACTTCACCCACCGGACCGGCCATTCGATCAAGGACGATGCCGGCCCCCACGGCCCCGGAGTCAACATCGACGACTACGAGTCGCACGACGAACGGAAAATCGTCGACGGGAACTCCTTCTCCCTCGAACCAGGCATTTATCTTCCTTCCTTCGGAATGCGGTCGGAGACCGACGTCTCCATCAAGGACCGAAAGCCTCTCGTCGTGGCTGGACGCCAAGAAAGCATTGTCCTTCTTCTCGATTGAACGATAAGAAAAGCCCCGCAAAAGGGGCTTTTCCTTTCAAAATTTGCTTAGAATCCTTAACGAAGGGTCTCGTAGTACGCCTTGAGGCCTTTCCGGCCTTCCTCGTCCATTTGGAAGTTGACGCGGTAGCCGGGAACGACCGAGAAATGCAGTTGCTTCATCCTTTCGCTTAGATGGGGCACGGCTTCCCCGCTCCAACCGTAATCGCCGAAGGCCGAACCCTTCTTCCCTTGGGCGACCGTCCAGTAAATGCTCCCGAGGATGTCGTAGAAGAGGCAAATGGCGTCCCCGACGAGGGTCGGCGAACCAAGGAGAACGATGCCAGAAGCATAGATCGACTTGATGATTTCCGGCTTGATAGTCCCGTAATTGAGGGCATCGATCTCGTAGAAGGCGACTTCCTTCCCGTCTTCCTCGAAACGCTTCTTCAGGTAGAGGGCCATCTCGCGCGTGTAGCCGTAGGCGGTCGCGTAGACGATGGTCACCTTGTTCATGTCGTTATGGGGAACAAGGGGCAGGGAAAGCTCGCGATAGAGCTCGATTTGGTCATGGACCTTCTCGTCGATGACGCAGCCGTGGCCCGGGCAGATCATGTCGATGTCGAGCTTTTCGACCCGATCGCAAGCTTGAAGGACGTAGTTTGCAAAAGGCCCCATGATGTTGTTGAAGTAGTACTCGAGGGCCGTCCGGTAGCCTTGCTTGTCTTTCTCTAAGGTGAGGAGGATGGCATCCGAGGCAAAATGGGCACCGAAGGCATCGCAGCTCACGAGAACCTTAAGCTCCTTGATGTAAGTGAACATGACGTCCGGCCAATGGAGAAGGAGCCCGCTCACGGATTGGAAGGTGTACCCGCCAAAGGAGAAGGTGCCATTGGGAACCATCTGAATTTTCTTGAACGGCTTCCGGATGATCTTCTCGAGGTTGTTGAGAGCAGCAAAGGATGCGACGACAGTAATGTCGGGATTCTTTTCCAAAAGGGAAGCGATGGCGCCGCTATGGTCGGGCTCGGTGTGGGTTACGAAAATGTATTTGATTTCATCGAAGCTGACGAGCGAGGAAAGATGGTCGAGGTATTCGTCCTTGAAGGAAAGCTTGGCGGCTTCGAAGACGATCGCCCCCTCCTTCGTCTTGAGAAGGTAGCTGTTGTAGCTCGTGCCGTAATCGGTCCGCACCGCCACGTCGAAGACCTTGAGAGCGTGGTCGATGACGCCGACGTAATAGAGGTTTTTCTTAAGTTCGAGACTCTTCATGGAATTTCCTTATTTCTCCTTGCCAAAGGGGATTATAAAAGGCTAAGGGGCCGATGTCTTAAAAGACGATAAAAAACCGGGCCCAGAGGCCCGGTAGGCTGCTTCGTGCCTTACTTGATGGCAATCCGACGGCCGTTTTCGATCGGCTTCTCGACCTTTTTCGGAACGAGGATGTGGAGGACGCCGTTGTTGAAGGAAGCCTCGATTTTCTCCTCATCGACACTACCAAGGTAGTAGCTGCGGCTCGAGACGCCGGAGAAGCGCTCCCGATGGACGAAGTTCTTCCTCTTCTCGCCGCTATCGAAATTGCGGTTGGCCTTGGCCTTGATGGTCAGATAGCCATCGTCGAGGGTTACCGAGATGTCGTCCTTGCTGATTCCAGGAAGGTCGACGTCAAGTTCGTAATCGTTCTCGCTTTCGGTCACGTCGGTCCTCATCTCGAGGCCCCGCGCCACATGGCTATCGCGGATCACGTCCGGGGTAAAGAAGTCGAACAGCGGGTCGAAGAAGCCCTCCGTGTAGTTGGTCAATTCATTCTTCATAAGTCTTGCCTCCTAGCACTCTTCCTTTCCGAGTGCTGACTATATGATAACCCCCTTTTTAGCACTTGCAAGCCTAAAGTGCCAAGATGCGAAAATTAGTTCGTTTTATTCGATAACGCCTGAACTTTTTATTACTGAAAAGTAGATACTTAGCCTTCATTGGCTTGATCGAAGATACCAAAGAGGCTATTCAAAGGAGCAAAAGGTCGGCAACCGCGGCTCCGAGAAAACCTTTCAGATCGTTGGGCGAAAGACCGACTTGCAAGCCGCGCCGCCCGCCCGAAACGAAGATCGTCGGGAAAAGGAAAGCCGTCTCGTCCATGTAGCAGGGCATCCTTTTCTTCAGGCCGATGGGGCTACAACCCCCGTGGACGTACCCAGTTAAGGGAAGTAGTTCCTTTTGGGGGATGAGCTTAATCCATTTCGAACCGGTCGCCCGAGCCGCCTTCTTGAGGTCAAGTTCCCGATCGACCGGCACTTCGAAGATGAAATGCTCACGGACTTCGTTTGCAACCGCAAGCCCGTCGACGGCCTCCGGATCGTAGATGCGGACTTCGTGGGGGATGCCCGCCCCGGTAAGGAGACGGATGGCATTGCTCATAGCTTCCTTTTTGGCCATGACTATCCTCGGTAGAAAAAAGGGGCGGTCGCCCGCCCCGCTGCTCGAAAAGGCAATCAGTTCTTCTTCCGCCCAAAGAGGCCGATGGCCCCCATGGCGAGGGAGAGAACGGCAGAGACGGCAACGGCCGCCCCGGCGGCGATGACGCCCCACATCATCTCATAGGTCGTCCCCGGGATGACGTTCGGGGCAATGCTCGGAGTAAGGAAGGTAATGACCGCCGTGACGGCCGCCATGATCCCGGCAAGGAGATGGAGGAAGCCGGCAAAGCGATGGCTCCGGCCAAAGGAGAAGACGACGGCGAGAAGTTGGAAGGCCGAGGCGATGACCAGAAGGACGAAGCTGGCGACGAAAGTGCCGGTCGACTCCAAAGCCCCGAAGGCCAGGTTCCCGAAGACGAAGTCGTAGATCGTCGCGTAGTTGGCCGCAGTCCCGGCATAGACGGCCGGGGCGGCAAAGAAACCGAAGCCGGCGCCGGCCCCGATGAGAAGGGCCAAGATGCCGAGCAATCCGTACACGTTGTTTGCTTTTTTCATGCTGTAATCCTCGTTCAGACGGCTAATAGTTTACTTTCGCGAATACCAACATGCAATAACGCGTTCGCGCGCTCACGCACGAGTAAAGGCAATCGTCGCCTCGGAACCGTCGCTAGCAAGGTCGGTAACCTGGAAGGCATAGGCGAAGCCGGTCCCGTCGTTGGAAAGGGAGCTTTCCCCTTGCCGCCCGTTCGGGAACTGCTCCCGGATGCCGCTATCTTGGTAATCAATACTCTCGCCCTCTTTGAAGAGACAATCCGAAACCCCGTTGAGCAAGGTCCCGCCGAAGCCTTGGGCCAAGCTCGCGCAGACGTTTTCCGTCTCGAAGGAGACCCCGACCCGGGAAGGGGCGATAAGGCTGATTTGGCGGAAGGAGGATTCGGCCTCCGCGAGGCTGGAGACGGTATTGCTCGCCTCCATGTAGCAGCCTTCGCTCGGGATGTAATTCACGTAATCGTAGAGGTAGTATTGCCCGTTTTGATAAACAAGCCGGCGAAGCCTCCCGTCGACGTGATAGACCCGGATGCCCGGCTCGGAAAACCCTTGGAAGCCGTTCCCTGGATACGGGGAAAGGGAATCCTGCTCATTGAGGCCGGTCGGGGCATAAAGCTCGAGGAGAAGGTATTCCCCGAAACTCGATCCCTGGTAGCCGTCGTTGGTCGGGATAAGGACGGCGTCCCCGGTCTCGGCGAGGTTACCGATGGTAATCGAACCCTCCTTATTGACGACGTAGGGAGAGATCCAGCCAAGGGCAAACTTCGAATAGGCGCAGTGGTCGATGACATTCGCGTCCATCATGTCGATATAGCCGGTCGGGGAGGTGTTCCCTTCGGTGTCGTAATAGTCGTTGAGCCCAAGCAGGTGGCCGGTTTCGTGGACGAAAGTATGGGCGTCCACCGCACTCTCCCCATATCCTTCGTAAAGGAAACGGTAGGAAGCCCAGCTATAGGCATAGCCGACGGGCCGATAGGGGTCGTAATCGCCGGCAGCTTCGTAATCCCAATAGGTGAAGGCCCATTGGATGCTCGATCCGCCCTCAGAATCGTAAGGGGCACTATAGACCATCCAGACGGCATCGAGAAAGCCGTCGCCGTTGCCGTCGAAATCGCGCAGGGAAGAACCCGATTCGTCGCGGTAAGCCTCGACGGCCCTCCGCATTAGATAGCTGACGCCCTCGGCTGAGGAAGCGGAGACGTTATCCCTCTCGATTTCCTCGAGGGTCAACCCGCATTCGTACCATGGGGCGATCGTCGCGTGGAAGGAAAGGGCCCCGTAACTCGACGTCTCATAGAAACTCGATACCGACTCCCAGCCCGTCTCGCCGCTTGTTCCGTTGAAGGCGGCCTCGAGGTCGCGGGAAATCGCGCTTTCCTCGCTCGAGGAAAGCTCGTAGCCCTTTATCTCGATTGGGAGGACAAGGATGTTCACCTCGCCTTCCGACGGGGTCGGGACAATGCCGGTGTTCAGCGAATAATCCTCCATCGAAATGGTATTCGCCGCCTTCCCGTAATTGCCGTCGGGCAAGCTCAGGATGTAGTCGTTGCTGCTTCCGCCGATGAGGTCGAAAATCGTCAAAGAGCATGAAGAAAGGGCGAGAGTTCCCGCCCCAAGAAGGAAAACCAAAAGCCTTTTATTCATGGCTCTTGGCTTCGTTTTCGCCGTCATCGTCCTCGACGATGTTCCCGAGCTCGTCGACCATGATCGGGTGAGGGTCGTAGTCGGAGGTCATCCCGACATAGCTGGCAAGGCAGAAGGAAATAAGAAGTAAGAAGCCGGTCATGAAGCCGTCCCAGAAGATGGCATCGCCGAAATGGGCGAAGGCTTCGAGGATCTGGTAAGAGAAGAAGGCCGCGATGACCATGAAGGCAATGTTGAGGCCGAGAACGGTCTTCATGAGCCAGCTCCCGCTTCCGTCGACGGCTTTCTTCACGAAGTAGCCGGCGCTCCAGAAGGAGAAGAGAGCATTGAGGGCAAAGAAGGTCGCGCTCGCCGTATCGAGCCCGGCCCCGAAACGGTAGATGCTCTGCCCGAGGGCATAGCCGCCGTTAACAAGGGAAATGAGAACAGTAGCCAAGACGTGGGAGGAATTTTGCCGCCAGATAAGGTCGGCGCCAAGGAAAAGGAAGAGGAAGCAATTGATCCACCCGAAGACCAAGGTCAAAAGGTGCTCCGTCCCCGTTTCATCGGCCACGGCCAGGGTCCCGAAGTGGGTGGCCGTGCAGAAAATGCAATAGGCTAGGTAAGCGGCAAAGGCGAGAAGGGAGACAATGGACACGGCGCTAAGGCGGGGCCGGTAACTCTTCCCGCGCACCTTGATGGTCAAGGCGTCTCCGACTTGCTTGAAGAAGGTATTCATTCCTTTTTGCCTCCTTTCGACGGCGTTTTGCGGGCGTTTTCAGCTTTCTTGCCTTCCGCGGCCTTGTCGTCTTCGGCGATTTCCGCCTTGTAGCGCTCGACTTCGCTTGGCGAGGCATAGACGAAGTGCCCGGGGAGGATTTCGACCATCGAGGGCGACTCGACGGAGTAGTCGTGAGCCGTCGACGGATCGTAAACCAAGCGCGTCCGGTTCTTTTCGTAATAGGGGTCCGGCTTCGGGATGGCGCTTAGCAAAGCCTTGGTATAGGGGTGAAGCGGATGGCGGAAGAGCTCGTCGCTCGTCGCTAGCTCGACGATCGAGCCGAAGTACATGACGGCGATCCGGTCGCAGAAATACTTGACGACCGAAAGGTCATGGGCGATGAAGAGCATCGTAAGGCCCATGTCCTGCTTGACGTCGTTTAGAAGGTTGAGGATCTGAGCCCGGATCGAGACGTCGAGGGCCGAAATCGGCTCGTCGCAGATAAGGAACTTCGGGTTCATGACAAGGGCGCGGGCAATGCCGATCCGCTGCCGCTGGCCGCCCGAGAACTCATGGGGATAACGGGAAGCGTAATCGGCCAAGAGACCGACCTTCTCGAGCATCTCGACGCACTTGGCGTGGTTTTCGGCCTTGTTATGGTGATGTTGGATCTTGAGGCCTTCCTGGATGATGTCCTCGACCGTCATTCGGGGATCGAGGGAGTCGATCGGGTCCTGGAAGATCATCTGGATGTTGTTGAGAAGCTTCCGGTCGCGGTGCTTGTTGTCGTAGGCAATCCGCTCGATGTACTTCCTTTGGATCGCGCAGTGGACCTTGAGAGCCTCGCGGAGCTCTTTAATCCTTTCCTCGTAATCTTCTTCGATCCGCTTGATGGTAAAGCTCATTCCGTCCTCGCCGCCGCTTTCGACGGAGGGGCCGTCGGTTTCCATCGCCTTGATCTTGGCCCGGCATTCTTCCCGGAGGCGCTTGATTTCCTCGTTGGTCCGAATGCGGCTCCACTTGATTTCCTTGCGGTTCCAGCGGTCGCCGGCCGAAATCCGGTAGCCTTCGTAATAAATCGAGCCCGAGGTAATGTCGTAAAGCCCGATGATCGAGCGGCCGGTCGTCGTCTTGCCGCAGCCGGATTCCCCGACGAGGCCGAAGCACTCCCCTTCCTTGATGTCGAAGGAGATGTCGTGGACAGCCTTCGTCTTGTAGTTGCTGCCCATGTCGAAGAACTGCTTCAGGTGGATGACCCGGAGGGCGACCCCTTCCTTGAGCATCTCCGGCTTGTAGGAGACGAAGAAATGCTTGTAGCGATGAACTTTCTTTTCGAGTTCTCCGCTTACTTCCATGAGCTTGAGGTCAGCTGCCTTGAGGGCGTCGGAAAACTCGGCTTGGGCTTGCTCACGGGCTTTCCTAGACGCTTCGGGGAGGGCTGAACGGTCCCGTCCGCAGCTCTTCGCGGCCACCTTGAGGAATTCCTTGAGGCGGGCGTTCAAGGCTTCGACGACGGTCTTCTTTTCTTCCTTGGCGGTAGCAAGCTCGCGGCGGAGGGCTTTGATCTCCTCGCCCAAAGCTGCGTATTCGGCCTTGTCTTTCGCTTCTTCTTCTTCGAGGCGAGCGAGTTCCTCGCGGTCTTTAGCGAAGTCCATTCTTGCGTTCCTCCTCTCGCCTTAACGAATTCTTGATGCGGGTCGAGACAATCTTCGGCATCTCGGCTTCCGGAGCCCTTTCGTCAAGAAGCCACGTGGAAGCATAATGGGTCGAGGAAAGCTCGTACATCGGGGGCTCTTCCTTGAAGTCCATGCCGATGGCATAGCGGCTCCGGAGGGCGAAGGCGTCGCCCTTCGGCGGGAAAAGCATGTTCGGCGGGGTGCCCGGGATCGCCTCGAGGCGCTCCTTGCTATCGACGTCGGGAATCGAGGAAAGGAGGGCCCAGGTATAGGGGTGGGCCGGGCGGAAGAAGATGTCCTCGGCGGTGCCGTACTCGACAATCTTCCCGGCATACATGACGGCGACCCGGTCGGCCATGTTGGCGACGACGCCGAGGTCGTGGGT
>CASFWS010000008.1 GCA_949298295.1 uncultured Bacillota bacterium
GACCCGGAATACGCCGCCCACCTTGGCGTCGATATCGATGAACTTATCCTTTCCCAGCCCGACAGCGGGGAACAGGCTCTTGAAATCGTCGATATGCTCGCCTCTTCCGGTGCCATCGACATCATAGTCGTCGACTCGGTCGCCGCCCTCGTCCCCCAAGCCGAGCTCGACGGGGTCATGTCGGACAACCAAGTCGGCCTTCAGGCCCGCCTCATGTCCAAGGGCATGCGGAAGCTGGCCGGCATCCTGGCCAAGAGCCAATGCCTTGTCATATTTATCAACCAACTCCGCGAGAAAGTCGGCGTCGTTTATGGGAATCCGGAGACGACGACCGGCGGCCGGGCCCTCAAGTTTTATGCTTCGATCCGCCTCGACATCCGGCGGGCTGAAGCCATCAAGAACGGCTCGGAAATCGTCGGGAACTCGGTCCGGGTCAAGGTAGTGAAGAACAAGGTGGCTCCGCCTTTCAAGAGCTGCACCATCGAGATCGTTTACGGCAAAGGCATTTCCAAGAGCGGGGAGATCGTCGATCTCGGGGTCGAATACGGCCTTCTCAAGAAGAGCGGCAACTGGTACCAGCTCGGCGAGGACAAGATCGGCAACGGCAAGGAGGCGGCCAAGGGCTACCTCGAAGCCAATCCCGAGACGATGAAGAAACTCGAGGACGAAATCGTCGTCAAGCTGAAGGGCGAATGAAGGAGGGGGAGCAATCCCCCCTTTTTTGCTGCCGATTCGCTTTGGGAAGCCCTTTTGCCCCCTCAATGGTCGCTTGTTTTCCTTACGATATTTGCTTAGAACGGCAAATCGTCCAAAATAGGGGCGTTTTAGGGAGGTTTTCTCATGAAACGAATGTTTTTTGGGGGTATTGCCCTCGCCCTTCTCCTGACTTCGTGCGGGAACGAAGGTCCGCAAGGGGTCTTCGAAAAGGCGTTGGTCGATGCCAATTTGCCCGAGGAAACCGCGCTTTTCTATTCTTCGGCCCAGAAGGAAAACCTCGACCTTCAAAGCGCCCTTGGCTCCGGCTACGTCCTCGCGGAGGACCTTTCCTTGAGTCGGGGAGCGGCGGTGTATTCGGCCCCGAACGGGGGGCACATGGTCTATTCCCTTTATACCGGCGAGGCCATCGGGACTTCCTTCGACGGATCCTATTCCGTCTACGATAGCGACGTCGCCGGCTTCTACCTTTACTGCGAAGACGGGGAAACGGCCGCCGTCTACGACGGCCTCGGGAACTGTCTTTACGAAGGAACCCCCGTTTTGGGCCTCACCTTTTCCGAAGGCTACCGCAACGGGCAATACGAAGTGCGGATGTCCGGCCTTGACGGCTCCATGGGGCTCGTCGACCAAACGCATTGCTACGTTCCCTCAGAGGAGGGCGACATGGTCCCCGTCCTCGTCGAATGGTCGCTTGCCCAATTCCCCGGGAGCACCTCCACGGCGATTGACCTTTCCCCTTACGGCCTCGAGGGAATGAGCCTCGTTAATAGAGGCGACTGGACTTGCTACGTCGTTGACGGAATCGGCGAGATAAGGAGCTTCTTCACCCTTCCCTATTATCCGTACGCCTCCTCCTCGAGCGGCTACTTTGCCGGCGGCTATCTAGTAGGTCAGTGCTCAATCCCCCTTCTCGAGGATGCGGAGGAGTACAGCTATTTCCGCGAGGGAACCAAGTACGACCTCGTCGGCTATCGAATCGACTTATTGAGCGGGAACGTCGAGTACTTCGAGCCCGGCTATGTCATCTCTTCTTCCTCGTCATCGGGGGTACTAAGGACCAACGAAGTCGTCAACGATCAAGGCGGGTTGCCGACCCTTGTTCCTTTGTCGGTCACCCTTATCACCGAGCGCAAGGCCCTCGGCGCTTTGGTCGAGGTCCTTCTCGACGCCAGCGGGAACATCGCCTACGAAACCAACGGGGTCGCCCTCAATGCTTTCGTCAGGATGGGCAACGGATCGTATTTCAACTACGAGAGCCGCTGCCTTTACGACGAAAACCTCGTTCTTCTTCATGACCTTTCCGGCCTGACGGCGACCTACCTTGCCGGACCCGATGCCATCCTCCTCCAAAGCGGGACGATGGAGGCCCTCCTTTCCCCCGACGGAACCTTCCTCCTTCCCTTTGCCGAGCAGTCGATCGTTGCCCCGTCCGAAGGCTACCCCATCGTCTACTGCCTTGGGACCGACACCCTTCGCTCCTATGAGGTAAACTACGGCGAGGAAGGCTATGCTCTAGGCAATTCCGTCCTCCTCAAGAACCTCGCCGACGGGTATTCCTACGCCCTTTCCGAAGCCGGGTTCGGCCTCTATTCCCTCGTCGGGCTAAACGGGGAAGGAAGCCTCGCGAGCCTCGACGTCTACTTCAATAACGAGTGCCTCGACAGCCGGTCTGGGACCCTCTCCGTCGATATTACGAGAAAGGCTCCGAGCCTTGGACGCGGCTACGTCCGGATGGACATCGGCGATGGAAGCGGGGAAGAAGAGACGCTCCTTTATCGTTTCGAAGCGTAGGCCGCTATGGCGGAAGGCGGCGAAGAAGGATACAATCCTTAACGAGCCTTCCCGCCCGGAATCTCGATCTGTCATGGGCCTCGCCCATTTCAATAGAGCGCAATCGACATCTTTTGCCTGAATGTAACCCCGGAACGGAGGTCTCGTAAGGAGAACCACCGATGTTTTATCTCGACATTTCCGAAACGGTGCTCGGCCTTTCGATTGCCGGCGCTTTCCTCGTCGGGGCGGCCCTTATCGCCGTCCTCTTCCTCGTCCTTGGGCCCAAGCTCGCCAAGAAGAACGCCAACCGCGAGGCCAAGCAGATTCTGAAGGAGGCCGAGACGAAGGCCGAAAGGATCAAGAAGAACGCCGAGCTCGACGCCAAACAAGCCGCCTTCGAGAAGAAGCAGGAAACCCAGAACGAAATCCGCGAGATGAAGAGCGAAGTCCTCGCCCAGCAAAACAACCTCGCGATGCGGGAAAAGACGATCGACCAGCGCGACCGCGCCCTTCTCGAACGGGAGAAGGCCATTGAGGAGAAAAACGAAATCCTCGCTTCGAAGATCGCCGCCAACGACCGGAAGGCCGAAGACCTCGACAAAAAGATCCAGGACATCATTGCCGAGCTCGAGAAAGTCTCCGGCATGTCGACGAAGGAAGCCCATGACGAAATCATGGCCCGGGTCGAAAGCCGGATGGCCAGCGAAATCGCCTCTTACATCAAAAACGCCGAGGACGAGGCCCGCGACACGGCCGAGGCCAAGGCCAAGGAGCTCCTGAGCCTCGCTTGCGACAAGTACGCCCAGGAAGTCACGACCGAGCGGACGGTGGCCGTCATTGCCCTGCCGACCGACGAGTTGAAGGGCCGGATCATTGGCCGCGAAGGAAGGAACATCCGCGTCCTCGAGCAGACCCTCGGGGTCGACCTCGTCATCGACGATACCCCGGAGGCCATCACCGTCTCCTGCTTTAACCCGATTCGCCGGGAAATCGCCCGGCGGACCCTCGAGGCCCTCGTTCGCGATGGGCGGATCCAGCCGGGGAGAATCGAGGACATCGCCGCCAAGATGAAGAAGGAAGTCGAAACCGAGACTGCCAAGGCCGGCGAAGAGGCCGCCAACAAGCTCGGCCTTCCGCGGATCCGCCGCGAGCTCCTCGCCCAGCTCGGGAAGCTCAAGTACCGGACCTCCTATGGTCAAAACGCCCTCATGCATTCTGTTGAGGTCGCCCATCTCTCGGGTATCATGGCCGCCGAGCTCGGCCTTGACCAGAACCTCGCCAAGCGGGCGGGCCTCCTCCACGACATCGGGAAGGCCGTCGACTTCGAAGCCGAGGGCAGCCACGTCGCCCTCGGGGCCGATCTCGCTAGGAAGTTCGGGGAGCCCGACGTCGTTGTCAACGCCATCGAGTCCCATCACGGGGACGTCGAGGCCAAGTACGTCATTTCTCACCTCGTGGCGGCGGCCGATACCCTTTCGGCAGCTCGTCCCGGGGCCCGGAGCGAGACGATGGAAACCTATGTCAAGCGGATTGCCCAGCTCGAGGAAATCGCCAAGGGCTTCGACGGGGTCCAGCAAGCCTATGCCGTACAGGCCGGGCGCGAGATCAGGGTCATGGTCATCCCCGAGAAGGTTTCCGATAGCGACGCCGTCAAGCTGGCCGTCCAGATGAAGGACAAGATCGAGTCGACGATGACCTATCCCGGCCAGATCAAGGTCAACGTCATCCGGGAATACCGGGCGGTGGAGACGGCCAAGTAAAATGCGCGTTCTCTTCTTCGGGGACGTCGTCGGAAGGAGCGGGCTAAAGGCCCTCTCCTTCTTTTTAGGCCCTCTCAAGGAAGAGACGAAAGCCGACTTCGTCATCGTAAACGGGGAGAACGCCGCTCTTGACGGCCGCGGGCTCACCTATGACGACTACCTTGAAATCTATGGGGCGGGGGCCGATTGCGTGACCCTAGGCAACCACTTCGACCGGAAAGGGGACATTCTCGCCCATCTCGACGAGGAAAAGGGACTCGTCCGGCCAGCCGGCTGGCTCGAGGAGAAGCGGGGGCTTGCCTCCCGGGTCTACTACGTGGAAGGCCACGGGCGCATCCGGGTGAGCAACGTCCTTGGTCAAGGGATGATGGACCGCGACTATGCCTCACCTTACGAGGCTATCGATACCATCCTCCGGGAAAGTGACGAAGAAGTCCATTTTGTCGATTTCCATGCCGAGTCGACGAGCGAGAAAGGCCTTTTCGCCCATTACGTGGCCGGAAGGGTCTCGGCCGTCCTTGGGACCCATACCCATGTCCAGACTTCCGACGAGCGAATTTTAGAGGGGCATACGGCCTTCATAAGCGATATCGGGATGTGCGGGGACTACGAGGGTATCATCGGCTTCGATGCCCAAACGACACTCGACAAGTTCATCCGCGGAAAGCGGCTTTCCATCCGCCCCGGAAGCGGGGATGTCGGGATGGTGAATGCCGTCCTTATCGACGTCGACGAGCATAGCGGGGCCGCGCGGAACATCGAGCGGATCAATCGAAAGGAAAGATATGAGCATCAATAGGCTATCGGTCGCCTGCGAGGCGTTAGCTGCCGGGCGGACGGAGACGAAGCGGACGCGCTTCGACGGGAAGATTCCCGCTATTCTTAAGGCAAAGTACGAAGGCAAGGCCTATTTTGTCAAAACGTACGGCTGCCAAGGCAACGTCCGGGACGGGGAGACGATGGCGGGGCTCCTTGCTCTCCTCGGGATGCACGAGGCGAAAGAGGAAAAGGAAGCCTCGATTGCCATCATCAACACCTGTGCCGTCCGGGAAAACGCCGAAGAGAAGATTTACGGCGAAATCGGCCTCTACAAGGAAAATTACCAAAAGGACAAGGATTTTGCGTTGGTTATCGCCGGCTGCGCGATGGCCATCGACGGGCTTGGCGAGGAAATCATGGCCCGTTACCCCTGGGTGAAGCTAGTCATCTCGACCCACGAGGTCGGGGACCTTCTTTCCCTTTTGGCGGAAGCCCTCGAAAGGAGAACGATCAACGTCCGCCCCCTCCTCGGGGAAATCGTCGAGGGGCTTCCGGTCCGGCGGCTCGACGAGAACAAAGCCTATGTGAACATTTCCTTCGGCTGCGACAAGTTCTGCACCTATTGCATCGTTCCCTATGCCCGGGGCCGCGAGCGGAGCCGGAAGAAGGAAGACATCCTTGAAGAATGCCGGGAACTCGTCTCCTCCGGCTACAAGGAAATCACCCTCCTTGGCCAAAACGTCAATTCTTATGGGCTCGATAGCAAAGACGGCTATCTTTTCGCCGACCTTCTCCGCGAGGTTGCCGCGACGGGCATTCCCCGCCTTCGCTTCCTTACTTCCTACCCGAGCGTCTTCAACCGCGAGATGGCCGAGGCGATGGCCGCCTGTCCCAATGTCTGCCCCTCTCTCCATTTCCCCGTCCAAAGCGGGTCGACCTCTTGCCTCCGGCGGATGGGGCGGCGTTATAGCCGCGAGGAATATCTCGAGCGATTAAGGGAAATCCGCTCGATCGTCCCCGGATTGGCCGTCTCGACCGACATCATCGTCGGCTTCCCGGGGGAGAGCGAAGAAGAGTTCGCCGAAACCCTTTCCCTCGTCGAGGAGGCCGGCTACGCCTCGGCCTTCACCTTCATTTACTCCCCGCGCCCGGGAACCCCGGCCGCGAGGATGGAACAGGTTCCGCCCGAGGTGAGCCATGAGCGCTTCCTCCGCCTCAAGGACGCGGTGGAACGCTCGACTTCCGCCTATGCCGCGACCTTTGTCGGGAAAACGGTCGAGGTCCTTGTCGACGGCCCTTCCAAGAAAGATTCCGGCATCCTTTCGGGCTACACGGTCGAGGGGAAACTCGTCAACTTCCCGGGGCCTTCCTATCTCAAGGGGTGCCTCGTTAAGACGAAGATCATCGAAAGCAAGACTTTCCACCTTCGGGGAGAACTCGCCGAAGACCCCCTCTTTGCCAAGGCCCGGGACGTTTCCTATCTCCTTTCCCTCCAAGAGGAAACAAAGCTCGCGAAATCCAAGATCGCCGACCCTTCGAGCCTTGCCCACCTCCGGGAAATCGACGAGAAGCTGAAAGCCGCCCAGAAGAAGCTGGCCCTCGCCATCGGGAATGCCGAAGCCCACAAGAAAGCCAAGGAGGAATACGAGCTTCTCCTTTCATCCATCGAAAGCGATCCCCTGGCCGTCAATTACCGCCGGGAACACGCCTACCTCGCCGACGAATTGGCGACGATTCGAGGAATGCTGGAACGATGATCGTTTCTCTTCTCGGAGCCACGGCCTCGGGCAAAAGCGCCCTCGCCCTCGCCCTCGCCAAGCGCTTCGACCTTGTCATCGTCAACGCCGATCCCTTCCAGACTTACCGGAGGATGGACATCCTTTCGGCCGCGCCGGGCAAGGAGGAAAGGGAGGAAGCACCCCATCTCCTTTACGGCTTCCAAGAGCCCGATCGCCCCTACGACATCGCCGCTTATCAGAATGATGCCCGAGCGGCCATCAAGGACGTTCAAAAAGAGGGAAAGGTTCCTCTTTTGGTCGGGGGAAGCGGCCTCTACATGCGGGCCGCGACCTTCAACTATTCCCTTCCCAAGGAAGTGAACAAAACCGACATGAGCCGCTTTTCCGCCTATTCGGACGGAGATTTGCATGCGGTTTTGGCCAAACTCGACCCGAAGGAGGCAGCCAAGATCCACCCCCATAACCGCGTGCGCGCCCATCGGGCCATCGAGCTCATCCTCCAGACCGGAAAAAGGAAAAGCGACCTTTTCGCGGAGAAGCCGGCGGTCCTCGAGAGAACCCTTTTCCTTTGGCTTCGCCTTCCCCGGGAAGAAATCTACCGGCGGATCGACGAGCGGATCGCGTCGATGGTAGAGGCCGGGCTTCTCGCTGAGGTAAAGGGCCTCGTGGAACGTTACGGCTACGACGCCCCGGGCCTAAGGGCCATCGGGGCCAAGGAGCTTTTCCCCTGCCTAAGGGGCGAGAAGAGCTTCGACGAATGCCTTCAAGCCCTTCGGATGGCGACTCGGCACTACGTCAAGCGGCAGGAAACGTTCTTTCTCCATCAATTCCCCTGCGTGGAAGTCCATAATGAAAGCGAAGCTTATGAACGGGTCTCTGCCTTCCTTTCGCGATAGAACGGCCCTCCTTCTTGGTAAGGAGGGGGCCTCGGCCTTGGCCGCGAGCCGCGTTTTGATTGCCGGCCTCGGCGGGGTCGGGGGGACGTGCTTTGAAGCTTTGCTCCGGGCCGGCGTCGAATCTTTTCTCGTGATCGACGGAGATAGCGTCGACCCAAGCAACCTGAACCGCCAGCTCCTTTTCGATGCGGAGGACGTCGGGAGAAGGAAAGTCGACGCCGCCTATCAGCGGGCGATGCTCATCAACCCCGACGTCAACGTCGACCGTCTCTTCCTTAAAGTCGATGCTTCCTTCGACGGACTACTCCTCGACGGGGTCGACGTCCTCGTCGACTGCATCGACGACGTCCAAGGGAAACTCCGCCTCATCGCGGCCGGGAAGGAAAGGGGGATTCCCGTCCTTTCTTCCCTCGGGATGGGCTTCCGCCTCAACCCGACAAAGGTGCGCCTTTCCCCCATTGAACTGGTTCTCGGGGATCCCCTCGGACGGGCTCTCAAGGAAAAGGCCCGGAAGGCCGGCGTTTCCCTCTCCGGGGTCCTTTTTGCCCATAGCGAAGAGCCGCCGGCGATGAAAGGGACGGCCATCGCTTCGATGATGATGGTCCCTTCGGCGGCAGGCCTTGCCCTTGCCTACGGGGCGGTGGAGGGACTCTTGAGGAAAAAACTTCCCGCGAGACATTAATCTCAAGCCGAATCGGCGCAGGTTTTCTAGAACAATCGGCCGCGAAGTTTTATCATTCTCTTAGAAAGCAAAGGCGGGAGGGAATCGGCATGGTTTTAGATATTGTCGAAGTAGCGAAGAAGGCCGGCATCGAGGAACGCCACCTCGAACTTTACGGGCGCGACAAAGCCAAAATCCTTTCCTCGATCGCCGAGAAAGCCGATGCTCGAAGGGACGGGAAGCTCATCCTCGTCACGGCCATTACCCCAACGAAGGCGGGCGAAGGGAAGACGACGACCTCCATCGCCTTGGCCGAGGGGTTCGGCGAGATGCGGCAAAATGCCATCCTTTGCCTCCGGGAGCCAGCCCTCGGCCCTGTTTTCGGGATCAAGGGCGGGGCTACGGGCGCCGGGAAGGCCTCCATTTACCCCGCCGAGGACATCAACCTCCATTTCACCGGCGACATGCATGCCCTCACCTCGTCGATCAATCTCGTCTCGGCGATGATCGACAACGAGCTTTTCCACGGGACCCTCGGCCTCGACATCGATCCGGAACGCGTCGTCTGGAAGCGGGCGATGGACATGAACGACCGGGCGTTAAGGGAAATCGACGTGGCCAACGGGGCGAAAAACGGCATCCCGCGGCAGGACGGCTTCATCATCACCGTCGCCAGCGAGCTGATGGCCATCCTCTGCTTGGCTAGGGACGAGAACGACTTTTACGAGCGCCTCCGCTCGATTGTTGTCGCCTATACCCGGGACGGGAAGGAGGTGACGGTAGCCGACCTTAGGTGCTCGCACGCCGTGATGCGGCTCATGAAGAAGGCTCTCCGCCCGAACCTTGCCCAGACCCTTTACGGGGATCCGGTCTTCATCCACGGGGGACCGTTTGCCAACATCGCCCACGGCTGCAACTCGCTCATCGCGACCAAGCTGGCCCTCAAGCTCTCGCCGCTTGTCATCACCGAAGCGGGCTTCGCCGCCGACCTCGGAGCCGAGAAGTTCCTTGATATCGCCTGCCGCGAAGGGGGTTTCGCGCCGAGCCTCGTGGTCGTCGTCGCGACGATCAGGGCCCTCAAACTCCATGGCGGAGTCAAGTTCGAGGACCTTGACCAACCGAATGTCGAGGCCATGCTCAAAGGAATTCCGAACCTCTTGGTCCATCTCGAAAACCTCCGCAAATTCGGCATGGATTCGATCGTCGCCATCAATCACTTCCTGTCCGATGCCCCGGAAGAGACGGCCACCCTTGAGGATTTCCTCCGGGAAAAGGACATCCGCTTTGCCTTCGTCGACGCCTACGAGCGCGGGGCCAAGGGCGGGGTAGGCCTTGCCCACAAGGTCATCGAGGCCCTCGGGAGCAATCGTTCTTCCTACCACCCCCTTTACGACCTCGGATGGCCGCTCAAGAGGAAAATCGAGACGATTGCCAAGGAAATCTATCGGGCCGACGGCGTCGAGTACAGCGAATTGGCCGAGCGCCAGCTGGCCGATTACGAGAAACGCGGATATGGGAATTTCTACGTCTGCATGGCCAAGACCCCGAATTCGCTAAGCGACGACGCGAAGCTCCTCGGGGTTCCAAGGAACCACGTCGTCCACATCCGGGAAGTCGAGCTCGCCAAGGGAGCCCGCTTCGTCATTCCCCTTGCCGGGAACATTCTCCGGATGCCCGGTCTTCCCAAGGTTCCGGCTGCCATCAAGATGGAGGACGAGCCATGGTGAAAGGGGAGGTCTATTCCCTTTATGACACCGTCGAGATGAAGAAGTCCCATCCCTGCGGGAAGAAAAACAAGCTTTTCCAGATCGTTCGCCTCGGGGCTGACGTCAAGATCCGCTGCCTCGCCTGTGGGCGGACGATCATGATGGACCGCGACCATTTCGATTCGAGTGTTCGCAAAAAGGTCGCCTCGAACGAAGTCCTCCTCAAAATCGAGGGCCAATGAGGCCCTTGGCTCTCTACTAATAGGTGGAGAGCCCCTTTGAAAGTAGAAAACCTCAGCTTCGCTTATGGCCGCCGCGGCGGGAACGAGATCCTCCGCGGGATTTCCTTTGTCCTTCCTTCGCGAGGGCTTTTTGCTGTCTACGGACCCTCCGGGTCGGGGAAAAGCACTCTTCTTTCCCTTTTGAGCGGATGCCTCAAGGTTCAGAAAGGTTCAATAAGCGTCGGGGGAAGGCGCCTCGAGCGCCTTTCCCGTAGGGGACGGGAAGACTATTTGCTAAGGACCGTCGGGCTTTTGCCCCAAGGCTTTCATCTCCTCGAGGAACGAACGGTCCTCTTCAATGCCTCCCTTCCGCTAAGAATGGCCGGCCTCGGCAAAAGGGAAGCGGAGAGGAGGGCGGCCAAAAGCCTCGAGGCGGTCGGTCTCTCCGAGGCAATAAACCGCCGGGCTTCCCTTCTTTCGGGTGGGGAGAAGGCCCGCCTTGCCTTCGTTCGGGCCGCCATCAAGAAACCGTCTCTCCTCCTGGCCGACGAGCCAACCGGGAATCTCGACGGGGCTTCGGGAAGGGCCATCATGCATCTCCTCAAGGAGGAAAGCGCCTCGCGCCTCGTTATCCTCGTTTCCCATGACGAAAGCCTCTCAAGGGAGTATGTCGACGGCTATATCCGCCTGCGCGACGGCCGCATCGAAGAAGCCTTCCTTCCTTCGATAGGCGAAGAGGAGAGAGAGGAAAAGGAAAGGAAACGCGGCTCCTCGTACCTTGCCGGCAGTTTTCTCCACGCGATTGGCTCGGACCGCGGAAAGCTCTTCCTGACTCTCCTTTCCTCTTCCCTGGCCTCCGCCTTGGTCGTCTTCGCTTCGTCCTTCGCCCTCGGCTCGGAACGGGCCGTCAGGGAGGAAAGCCGCCTCTCTCTTTCCTATCTCTCCCTCTCCTATTCGGTCGTCGAGAAGGAAGAAAAGGCCGGGCTCCTGACCCTTTCCCGGGCCCGGAGGCCTTCGCTTAACGAGAGGGAACTTCTCTCCGAGGCCGAGGAGGAAGCGGTGGTCGTGCCGGATTTTTCCTACTATCTCCCCTCCTCTTATCCCCTTACGGTCAATGGCTTTCCGAAAGACGAGACTTCGTTATTCCCGGTCTGGGATTTCTCCTATCTCGAAGACCCTTGCTGGAAAGACCGGGTCGCGGGCGAGACCCCTAGCGGGAATCCTCTTGGCTATTGCGTCGTCAACCGGGCCTTCGAGGAAGAACTTGGCGAGCCTACCCTCGGGAAGACGATCCGTGTCCAGCGCGACATCCACCTCGAGAAGGACGATCTGACCGAGGACTTCACGATCGATTTGTCCTTCCTCGTCGCGGCGGTCGTCGACGAGTTTTCCTTCATGGGCTTGCCCCGGGTCTACTACTCTTACCAGGCTTTGGCCGGATATCTGAGGAACGTCGAGTTCACGACCTTGGCCGGGGATCCCTACGCCTATGTCGAGGAGGCCGAGGACGACAGCCCCCTTTCCTCGTACCGCTGCCTGGTGTTTGCCCCGGCGCCCGAGGTAGCATTGAGCCTTTCTTCCCTCGAACCCCTCTTCGATGGCTTTTCCCTTTCCTCGGAGGCCATGGCCGCGGCCTCTTCGCTCGCCGAGCTTTCCTCCGCGTTCCTTTTGCTCATCGAGCCTTTCCTCATCTTGGTTCTCGGGGCGGCTCTTTTCTTGCTCTTTTCCCTCTCCTATGCCTCCTTTCTCAGCCGGAAGCGGGAATTTGCCATCCTTTCCTCCCTCGGGGCCCGCCAAGGCGACCTTCTGATCCTTTCTTCCCTTGCCCCGGCCCTTGCTTCCCTTGCCGGCTCTCTTCTAACCATCGCCCTCGCCCCTTTCCTTTTGGAAGGAGGACAAGCCTATTTCCTAGAGAAAGCTGGGCTTGCCATCCTCTCCTCCACCCTTCCTCCGATAGCCTATCTTCTTCTAAGCGCCTCCTTTTTCTTCGTCCCCCTTCTTGGCTCCCTTATTCCCTTGCTCCGGGGTTCGTTTCGGAATTTGCACGAGGAGTTGAGCGAAGAGTGAAGGGCATCCGTTTCGATTCCGTATCCAAGGCCTTCCCCGGGCGCGATCTTTTCAAGAAACTCACCTTCGAAGTGCCTAGCGTCGGCTTCTATGGGCTTTTCGGGCCTTCCGGTTCCGGCAAAAGCACGATCCTCGACCTCCTCACCGGCCTTGAGCGGGCGGATGGAGGGTCGATTTACCTCATGGGGCGGCGGGTTGTCGCCGGCTATCCCGATCGTCTCCTCGACATCGGCTATCTTCGACAAGGATACGACTTGATTTCCGAAGACAGCGCCCTCGAGAATGCGATGCTCCCCCTTCTCGCGGCCGGGCGAAGCCGGGCCAAGGCCCGCTCGCGGGCTAAGACGCTTCTCCGGCGCCTCGGCCTCGGAGGGAAGGAAAAGGCCCGGGCCGAGGATCTTTCGGGCGGGGAAAAGGCGCGCTTGGCCTTGGCCCGGGCTTTGGCCCTCGACCCGCCGGTCCTTTTGGCCGACGAGCCGACCGGAGCCCTTGACGAGGCCAACGCCCTTTCGGTCTACCGCCTTTTGCAAGAGGCCGGGAAGACGCGCCTCGTTTTCATGGTCAGCCACGACGAAGAAAGAACGGCTTCCTTTCTCGACGGGGCTTACCGGCTAGGCGAGGACGGTATGGTATCTTCATCCTTCCAGGCCGAAGAGAGGCCCCTTGGAGGGATCCCCCGCTCTATGGAAAAGAGGCGGCGGGGCTTTTCCCTTTTCCTTTCGATGGCCTTCCGGAAAATGAAATACCATCGCATCGAAAGTTCCTTCTTCTTGATGGTTCTTTCTTTCTCGCTGGCCGCGCTCGGGGTCTCCTCCTACCTTTCGGGAAGCCTTCCCTCGGCCATGGCCTCTTCCTTTGCCGCGATAACCGGGAAAGGGGAAATCCACCTGTCGGCCCGCGATCAAGAGGAGGCGATATCCGCCTATGCTCCCGACCTTGAGCGGACGAGGGAAATCGCTACATCCCTCGAGGAGGAAACGCTTCTCGTCGGGACCAGTTACGTGGCCCCGTGGGAAAGTTTCTTTCCCCAGCAGAACGAGGCCCGCCTCAGTTTTCGCAACCGCGAATGGAGAGTTCCTTCCCTTTCCCTTCGGAGCCTCAACGAATACTGGCTTTTCGAGGAGATCGAAGCCCCGTGTTACCCCGAGAAGCCCACGGTCCTCGAGGAAAGCCAGATTGTCCTCGGCCTCCCTTTTGAGGAAATGAATGCCTTGGCCTTACATTACGGAATCGGCCGTAATTACGAATCGATTGGCGGATTTCTTTCGCAAAACCCTTTTGAATTGATCTTTTTCTTCGAAAACGAAGGGTGGGGTTACGATGCCGAGCTCCTTCTTAGCGTCGTGGCCGTCATGGCGACGGAAAAAACGGTCATCCTCCATTCCTCCCCGACTTGGAGTCAAGACATCTTCGAGGGAAGGCTGCTCCTGCCTTCTTTTCCCGAGGAAGGCGTTAGCCCCGAGCCTTGGGCTTTGACAAAAGTCTCTTACATCCTTCCCTCCGTCGATCCAACGATCTACGTCGCGCTTTCGAGGGAGGAAGAGGCCTTCGATGGCTATCTCCTCTCCCGGGCGACGCCGGAACTCAATTCGCTCTCCTTCGATGAAGGGAGTTGCTCCTTTCTTAGGCGCCTTTACCTTTATGCCTTAAGCGGTTCCTTCCTCGATATGGACGCCCTTTCCGAAGTGCTGGGACGCCCGGAAATCAGAGGGTCCCTCTTTCTATCTGTCGGCTCTTACCTTTCCTTCCCCGAGGCCATGGCCAGCGGCTTTTCCTTTCCCTTTTTCCTGACCGATGACCCGGAAGAAGCCTTCCGCCTATCCGAGGGCATGCCTTCCTACGAGGAAGAGACAAGCCACCCGGTGCCCGAAAGCGGGGAGGGCTACGCGGCCGGGCATTACCTCTTGCCCCGGAATCAAGGGCTTACCCTTTCGAGCGGCGGGACCCTTTTGGAAGGGCGGCCGCCGGAAAGCATCGACGAGGCCGGTCTTTCCCTCGCTCTTTATGAAAAGCTTGGCCGCCCCGAGACCGTCTATGCCTCCGGGGTCTACGGGACGGAAGCCGTGGGAAATGAGCTTCTGAAGGACGCCTATGCCCAAGCCTCTCTCGAGGTCGTCGGGGTCTATGAGGGAGAGGCCGACACGATGATCGTGACCCCATATTGGCCAATCGATTTCTTCCGCGACCGAATCGGGGTTAGCGCCTTTTCCCTTCTTCCGAGCCAAGTCATCATGATGGTCGAGGAAAAGGAAACGGCGTCCTTCTCCTCGTTCCTCAATGCCCGTTATCCAACTTTCCGCTTCGTCGACCCATCGAGCCTCGTGATAGGAGGCATTTCCGAAGCCGTTTCCTACATGGAGGCCGTCGTCATTTCGCTCGTCGCCTTCCTTGGGGCAATGGCCCTTCTTTTCACGGTGGCGGTGGCCCTCAGCGGGGCCGAGCGCTCGAAGGCCGAAGGAAGGTCCCTCTTCGTCTTGGGCTTTAGGCGCGACGAGGTGGCCATCCGGGATTTTTTGTCCTTGGCCCTCCCCCTTGTCCTCTCCTTTCCCTTGGCTTGCCTCTCCCTTGGAATGCTCGAGGCGGCGGTTCATTTCGCCCTTTCGAGCACTTTCGGGACCTCCGACCCTTTCGTTCTGGACGGCCGGCCCTTCCTTTTGGTAGCCGCCTTTGCCGCCGGAGCCCTCTTTCTTCTCGCCGTCGCCTTCTTCCTCAAGGGGCGGGCCCGGGACTTTTCGCGAAAAGGAAACTAGTTGCCACGGAAATTCTTTTCGGTGCTATATTATGTCCGACCTTCGGGTCAAGAAAGAGAGGGACTCCATGAAGGGAACCGTCAAGATGTTCAACGCGGACAAAGGCTTCGGCTTCATCCACGGCGAGGACAACGTCGACTATTTCTTCCACTTCTCGGCCCTTGTGATGGAAGGCTATCACACGGCTGAAAAGGGCGAACATGTCGAATTCGAGGCGACCAATGGCGAGCGCGGCCCCAGGGCTGAACACGTCGTCAAGGTCGACTAAGTCATTCCTTGTGAACCAGGTTTTCCCCGCTTGACGGGGATTTTTTGTTGCCTATCGAAGGAAAAGGAGCCCTATGATGGGCTCCTCTTGGGAAGAAACTCGAATCAATAGCCGCTATGGTCGACGAGCCGCGAGGCATCGTCGACGCGGACCATGATGCGGAGGTAGTCGAGGTAGACGCCGCTCCAGTCGGCGAAGTAGCGGGCAATGCTGATGGAGATGCCGTCTTTCGTGTACTGGGTGGCGTTGTTGTTGAGGGCCTCTTGCCCACCGGTCTCGACGAAGCCGGCCGCTTCGAGGTTGGCTATGAAGTCCTCGACGAAGGCATTGGCCAGCGCTTCGTCATAGTCTCCGTCGGCCGTCTCGAAGTAGTCAGTATCGAAGTAGCAGATGGCGAGGTCGTCGCGGAGCCAGCCGATGCCGTCGCTATATCCGACTGGGCAATAGGTATAGGGGATGATTTTGTCGAGCGTCTCCCCGTCGATCGTCCAATCCCGGAGGTTGCTGACGAAGTAGGTATTCGGGTCCTCGTCCCAACTCGTCGGGACGCTGTCGTCGACGGTGTCGAAGTCAAGCCCGGCGTCGGCCGTTCCAAACTCCGAGAAAGTCACTTCGCAGGTGAAGGGGTCCTCGAGAAGGTCGCCGGCAAAGGAAGCCGCGGCGATATGCCCGTTTCCGTCGAGGGTGATGGTGGCGCTCGTCACGTTCCAGTACCCGGAATTGGAGGGGAAATAGGCGAGATAATGGACGAAGGCCATTGTCCCGTCGTGGGCGGCATAGACGTTCTCCGTCTCGGTTTCCTCGAAGATTTCCGGGGCGAATTCGAAGGTCGGGTAGCGGCGGATGCCATCCTCGGGCCGATGCCAGTAGGAACGGTGTTCGGCGCCTTTGATGATTTCCTCGCCGACGACGGTGTATTCGTAGTAGAAGTCTTCGGCCGTCGCATGGACGCCGCTATGGGCCGAGGTGGTGACCCCGCCGGAGATGGCGGTATATTTCTGGTCGATGGTGTCCTCGGTCATCGTGATCTCGTAAGTGCTCCTTTGGGTCGACGAGAAAGCGATGGTATAGCTGGCCTTGTAGTTTTGGAGGGCCGCCATGTTGTCGATGGCCGTCCCGATAGTGTCATGGTAGGCCTCGTGGGGATAGGGTTCGGGGCTTGGAACGACGGCCGTCCCGATGTCCGAGATGGTCGAGGTGACGACCTGACCGTACTTGATCCCAGCCTCTTCGTCGGCGTTATAGGGGTCGACGACCATCGTGAGCTCGGTCGGAACCCCGTTCTCGACGGCAATGTAGATGTCGTCGGCCGTGAACTCGTCGTTGTAGAGGGAAGCGATGAGGTAACTGGCTCCGTAAGAACTGCCGATGAAGTGGTAGGTTTTGCCTCCGTCGGTCGTCACGAAACTTTCGGGGGAGCAAGCATAGCCGGCGGCGAACTGGTTCGGATAGAGGGTCCCGTCATAATCCATCGTGTACCCTTCGTCGTTGCGGATGAGCTCGTAGCCGATGACGTTGTCCTTGGTGATGTATTCGGTCGCGACGTCGTCCCCGCTGCTGCGGACCCTCGTGAGGGTCTGCGTTTTCTTAGTTTCCTTGTCCGTCAACGTGAACATGTATTGGTCGGTCTGCTCGATTCCGGTCAGGGGGTCGGCGCTTTCCCGCGTTTCCTCATAGACCGTCACCATTTCGTAGCCGCCTTGGTCGATCGGTTCGTAGTCGGCCATGTAGCCGTAATAAGACTGGTCGGTGGTGAACTTGATCCCGCCCATCAGCTGGGCGTAGATCTCTTTGCTCATCGGGGTTCCTTCCTCGACGGTGATTTCGTAGGAAGCATGGATGTTTCCGGGATTTCCCGTTTGGTAGGCATAAATCGTTGCCGTTCCGATGCTTTCGGCCGAAAGGAGGGCTTCCGGCATCGACCCGCCGAAGGTGGTGAAGATGTCGACGACGGCCGGGTTGTCGCTGGCCCAAGTGAGTTCCACCTCGGCCGCTTCGTTTTCAAGGATGGCGTAGATCGAGCGGATGGCGTCTTGGTAAAGCCCGCCCATCATCATGAGGGAGAGGCCACGGGCTTCGCCCATGGCTTCGGCCGGGATATCGCCGGAAATCGGCGGCTCGCTGGTATCGGAGTCGGTGCTGTCGGGCGGAAGCGGGTCCTCTGAGTCCGAGGAGGTAGAAGATGACCCGGGACCGGATGCCTCCTCTTGGCTTGAGGAGGCTATCGGATCGGATTGGCTTTCGATGGGGGTAGATGGGCTGCCCGAGGTGGACGCTTGGGTCTCGCCGCAGCCGGCGAGGATCAGCATCGCCGCCGAAAGAGCAGCGAAGAAGGTGATTTTTCTTTTCATGAGTGTTCCTTTCTCAAGAGGAAGAATGCATCGAAGCGGCGATGAGTAAAGAAAAAAGGCGGGAATTTGCTTGCAAGTTTGATTTCTAATACCCAGTTGTTTCGAAAAGTGCCTTCTATCCGGCGTTAGTTTCCTGTCTTTCCGTTGGATTTAGCGCAAATCCATCCCCGTTTGGCCGTTTTTGGAAAAAGGTCGGAAAAAGAGATAGATACAACGTTAACAGTGGCAGGGGTATACTCCCTTCCCAATCCCCTTTCTGCCGGCGCCCGGGCGGGGGTTAGGCGATTTCCATCGTGCGTTCGCGACCATCAAGCCGAACGAGGGAATCGTCACGGTTCCCGATGAGCGCCTCGAATTTCTCTCGAAGCTCTACCAGCCGAAGAAAACGACCTTCGCGACTTTTACCTTCTACGACATCGCCGGCCTTGTGAAGGGAGCGAGCAAGGGCGAGGGACTCGGCAACCAATTCCTCGCGGCCATCCGGGAATGCGATGCCATCTGCGAGGTCGTTCGCTGCTTTCAGGACGAGAATATCGTCCACGTCGATGGAAGCGTCGATCCCCGGCGCGACATCGAGACGATCGACCTCGAGCTTGCGATGGCCGATCTCGAGACGGTCAACAACCGGATCGGGAAGCAGGAAATCCGGGCCCGGGTCGCCAAGGACAAGCAAGCCATTTACGAGATGCCGATCCTCGCCGCCCTCAAGGAAGTCCTCGAGCAGGGGATTCCCGGCCGCCGGGCCAAGGGCCTAAGCGAGGAGCAATTCGCCTACGCGAGGAAGAATCTCTTCCTTTTGACCCTCAAGCCGATTCTCTACG
>CASFWS010000009.1 GCA_949298295.1 uncultured Bacillota bacterium
ATCGCCGACCTTGAGGCCTTTCTCGACGATGAAGTTCTCGTTGTTCAAGGTCGCCCGCTGGACGAGGCTACCGGCCACCCGGACCGGGGCGAGGACGGCGTTCGGGGTCGCCCGGCCGGTCCGCCCGATGGAGACGAAGATGTCGAGGAGCTTCGTCTTGACCTCCTCGGGCGGGAACTTGTAGGCGGTCGCCCACCGGGGCTCCCGGGCCGTGTAGCCCATCTCGTCGTAACTATCGAGATCGTCGACCTTGAAGACGAGGCCGTCGATGTCGTAGTCGAGGCTCGCTCGCTTCCCTTGGTACTCGCTTACGTAATCGAGCATCGGGCCGAGCCCCTTGAGGCGCCGGCGTTCCCGGTTGGTCCTAAAGCCGAGCTCATCGAGGTAGGCCAAGGCCTCGTAATGGCTATGGATCCCGAGTTCCCGGGCATTGACGAGGTAGTACCAGAAAGCCTCGAGCCTCCGGGAGGCAGCGACCGCGGGGTCGAGGTTCCTGATCGAGCCGGCAGCCGCGTTCCTCGCGTTAGCAAATAGGGGCTCGCCCGCGGCCTTCCGCCGCTCGTTTAGCTCTAGAAGGGAAGCCTTGGGCATATAGACCTCGCCACGAACCTCGAAGGAGCGTTTCTCCTTGACGGTCAAGGGAATCGAATGGATGGTGATGACGTTCTTGGTGACGTCTTCCCCGGTGACCCCGTCCCCCCGGGTAACCGCATACTGGAGTTCCCCGCCCTCGTAGACGAGGGACATCCCAAGGCCGTCAATCTTCACTTCGCCGACGTAATCGACGATAGGCCGGTTCAAGGCCTCGCGGGTCCGCCGGTCGAAGGCAGCGATTTCGTCTTCGTTGTAGACGTTCCCTAGAGAAAGCATGAGGCGCTTATGGGGAATCTTTCGGAACTCGGACTGGACTTCCCCGCCGACCCGCTCGGTCGGGGAATGCTTGCTTTTGAACTGGGGATATTCCTTCTCGAGGGAGCGGAGCTCGTTCATGAGGGCGTCGAAATCGGCGTCCGAAATCGAGGAGGCGTTCTCGACGTAGTATTCCCGGTTGTATTTCTCGATGAGGGCGGTCAGTTCTACCATCCGCTCCTTGATCGCTTCGTAGTCGGCCATGCTCATGCCTCCCCGCCTTTGGAAACGCGGCTGACCATCCGGTGGGTCCCGAGGATGGTCTTCTTTCCTTCCTTCTCGAAATCGACGACGATGATGTCGCCCTCGAGGACTTTGCTGACGACGCCCTTCCCGAACTTTTCGTGGAGGCAGATGTCTCCGACCTTCCAATCGTGGATGCCGTTGTCCTCGGCGGCCGGCTTGGCCGGACGCGGAAGGCTCGGCTGGCTCTTCTTGAAAGGATCGATCGCTTCCCCGTCCCCGAACTCGTCGTGGGGCTTTTTCCGGAAGGAGAAGGCGCTTCGCTCGTAGCCCGGCTTCTTGAAGGGAGTCTTCCAGCTCGCGGTGCTCCAATAGCCGTTCCCCGGGAGGACGATGCCGGCTTCCTTGAAGAAGCGGCTCGGCTCCTGATGGCTGTCCGTCTGGTAGGAATAGGACTTGTTGCAAGAGAGGAAGAGGCGCTTTTTCGCCCGGGTGAAGGCGACGTAGGCCAAGCGGCGTTCCTCCTCGATGGTATCCCCGCTCGTGTCTTCCATGAGCGAGCGACCCGAGGGGAAGACCATCTCGTTGAGGGCGATGACGAAAACGTTATCGAACTCGAGGCCCTTGGCCACGTGGACGGTCATGAAGGAAACGTAGTTGCCGCCTTTCATGTCGTCTTGCGAGGTGAGGAGGGAAACGTTCTGGAGATATTCGGTGAAGTCGCTTTCCGGGTGGGAACTGAGATAGTGGCTGATGTCGTCGAAAAGAGCGTTCACGTTCCCAATCCTATCTTCGTCGAGGTCTTCTTCGCTCGCGATGTAATCGTAGTAGCCGATGTCCTTGACAAAGTCCTGGAGGACGGCCGAATAGGCTTCGAGGTTCTCCCTGAGCTTGGCCTTGGTCTCCTCGATTTTCTTGATCATCGCCAAAAGGGCCGTCTGGGCCTTCTTCGGAAGCTCGGTCTCCCCTTCGTACTCCGAAAAGGCCAAAAGATAGTCGTATTCGCTGAGGCCATGGGCTTTGGCCTCGTTCCTTAGACGCTCGATTGAGGTATCCCCGACCCCGCGCCGCGGGGCATTGCAAACGCGTTCGAAGGCGACGTTGTCGAGGGGGTTCATCATGAGGTTGAAATAGGCTAAGAGATCCTTGACTTCCATCCGCTCGTAGAAGCGGAGGCCGCCATAGATCCGATAAGGGATGCCGCGGTCCTTGAACTCCTGCTCGAAAGCCCGAGTGACATAGGAGGAACGGTAGAGAACGGCGATCTTCGTGTAATCGGGCTCTCCGTCCTTGTTCCTAATGCCCCGGGCGATTTCGCCGACCCGCCGGGCCACCCATTCGGCCTCCTCTTGGGAGGTCTCGGCCACGTGGGAGACGATCTTTTCCCCTTCGCCTTGGTTGGTGAAAAGATCCTTCGGGATCCGCTTCTTGTTGTTGGCGATGAGCTTGTTGGCCGCCCCGAGGATCGTCGAGGTCGAGCGGTAGTTCTCGTTGAGGATGACGGTCTCCGAGCCGACGAAGGTCTTGTCGAAGTCCATGATGATCTTCTGGTTGGCCCCCCGCCAGGTGTAGATCGTCTGGTCGGGATCCCCGACGACGTAGACGGAGGTCGCGGGGGCGGAAAGAAGCTTCAAAAGGCCGAACTGGATGTCGTTGACGTCCTGGAACTCGTCGACGAGGATGTGGTCGAAGCGCTCGCGCCACTTCTCGCGGATGGCAGCATTATTTTGAAGGATATGGCTGGCCACGAGGAGGAGGTCGTCGAAGTCGAGGCCGAAACCGGCGCGCTTACGTTCCTCGTAGGCCGCGTAGAACTTCACGTATTCCTTTTCCTCCGAGGAGAAAACATTCGAGAGGTTGATGTCCGAGGGATAGATGCCGCGTCCTTTTTTCTTGCGGATGTAGGAAAGGGCGTTCTTGACGGTTTCGTCGCTCTTCTTGTAGCCGAGGATTGAGGCGATGGCCTTGACGAGCTTCTTCTGGTCGTCCTCGTCGTAAATCGTGAAGCCTGCCGGATAGCCGAACGCTTCGTGCTCGGTCCGAAGGAAGCGGGCGCAGAAGCTATGGAAGGTCATGATCTTCAAGATCGGGGTGTGGCCGGTCAGCTCCTCGACGAGCCCGACGGCCCGGCTAGCCATCTCGGTGGCGACCTTGTTGGTGAAGGCGATGGCCAGAATCCGATTCGGAGCCACTCCCTCGTTCACGATCAAGTGGGCAATCCGGTAAGTCAAAACGCGGGTTTTGCCCGAGCCGGCCCCAGCGACGATCCGGAGGTACTGGGCTTTGGAAGATACGGCCTCGAGCTGGGCCTTGTTAAGGAGGGAAGAAAAATCCATGTCAGCAATAGTCTAGGTAGCCGCGGCTCTCTTTTGAAGTCTTGACAAGAGGCAAAGCCTCTTTTTCCGGGAGATTAGACGTTTAGGCGCTTCCTTGGCCGCGAATGTTTTCTTTAGGACGTTCAAATGGGCGCGGCCGGATTTTGGGAAAAGCATTCGCTATCCCTCAGCAAACAATGGTTTTCCCAAGCAAAAGGCCTTCCTTTTTTCCGTTTTGAGGTCTTTAAAACTGGGGTCCGCGACTTCTGATGGCTGGATTATAGTGTCGTTATCCAGGAGGGCTTCAATTAACAATGCGTTTTAAGGCCTCGGCCTCTTCGACAATATTTCGAGTGCTCGTTGACCGATTTCCTTCTATTATCCAGAGTTCAAATTGACAATTTCTATTCAGAGCAAATCTAGCTGCGGCCATCGTTATCCTTGCCCTTCGCATTGTGAAAGGCATCGATATCGTCATTTGAATGAAATCGACAAGAAAGAAGCCAATCCTTTCCGCCTCAGCAATAGTCACAAATTGCTGAGAATGGCAAATTCTTCAGCAATCATGCGCATTTCGCGATTTCGACCGGATTTTTTCCAAAATCATTCTCTGGCTTTTTATATTCGTTTTGAATATATTTCTCAATGGATAAAGAGGAAACATATGGAAAGAGTTCGCCTAATCTCGACAACGATATCGGGAATGAAAAACATCAAAGAGCCCGTAACCATTGACTTTAGCAGAACCAAGGATGTCTCGTTGATTCCGTCTAGCGGCGACAACGTGCGTGCCATCTATGGTCCGAATGGCAGCGGGAAAACGGGCGTGGCCATGGCTCTTTGGACCGTTGTTTTCCTCATCAGATACTCGGACTATCTAGGAGCAGCCAACTATTCGGACTTAAAGAAAGTCATAAATTGCGAAACGAAGGCGCTAAATGTTTCGATCGACTTCGGCGTTTTCCAAGATGTCGACGAAACCAAATTGAAGTTACTAAGTTCCTACCGCTATGAGATATCGATTGTGATACGAGAGAGCGGGGATCTTTTCATCTCAAAGGAAAAACTGTCCAGATTCAACGGCAAATACAAATACTCATCGCTTACTTCCGCTTTTGAAACGTCCAATGGGCAAATTGACCGCCTTTGGATTTCTAACGACAGCGACATTGCGCAAGCCATCAAAAAGGAGGCATTGAACACCGTCGGCAAGCAGTCTTTCTTGCCTTTCCTTAATCAATTTTTGGTAAACCACCCTGAATACACTGATCTTATACCTATCCCCGATAGCCTCATGTATGCCGCGCCGCTATTCTTGAGAAAACTCAGAGTGGCTGTCCAAAGCGCGGAAAACCCGCAAAATCTCATTTTTGCCGTCAGTCCAGCCAAAGGAGTGAATGTCTTTTCAATGGACCCATCGCAATCGTCGAACCTTAGGCGTGGGCGCATCGATACCTCCGAGATTCTCGTCCATAAGTCGCAGCTCCGCTCATTTGAAACGTCTTTGAAGAGGAAGGCCAAGTTCTTGAGAATGTTTAAGCCGAAGCTCAAAGGGATTTCATACGAAAAGAAAGATGCCGGCGAATTTTATCTTTGCACCGAGATCCTCGATTACGGGACCTATACCATTGGCGTTGACTTCGAGAGTGCGGGCATTAAAAAACTGATGAGGCTATTTTCTTACATTGACGATGCCTATCAGGGCGCGGTAGCCGTCATTGACGAGCTTGACGCTTATCTTTCTGGCGTCTATCTCGAGAAATTGATTCGTTTTCTCAATGACTACGGAAAGGGCCAACTTCTTTTCACCGCGCATAGTCTTGAAGCCATGAAAGCCTTGGCCGACCACGGTAAATCCATCTACTTCCTAAGCCCATCAAACAAAATCTACGCTTGGAAAAAGAACGCTCATTACAAGCCTTACGTCCTTTATCCGGAAGGTATGATCGGCGATATCGACTTTGATCTTGAAACCTTCGATTTTATCGAGGCATTTTCTTGATACCAATGCAAATAGTAATCGTTGTTGAGGGCAAACGCTCTTCCGATATCGACTACCAATACATCCGCTCTTTCGTTAAAACCATCTATTCCAAGCAGGACCGCCGGGTAAAGCTGGACTGCATTCGCCTCAACAGCAAGACGCGCCTGGAGGCTAATCAAAAGAAAATTGAAGAGAAGCGGAAATCATATGCCTTCATGAACAAAGGCGAAAAGCAGTTTGTCGTTTGCTGTTTGGATACTGACGCTGGCAAAACCGGGGACCCCGAGCAGAATAAACGATGCGAAGAATTCTGCCGGAAGAACGACTACCGACTTGTTTGGTTTCATAGAGATATCGAGGAAGTGTTCTTGGGCAAACGGGTCAGGGACAATCAAAAAGCCAAGGAAGCAAAGAACTTCGTGTCCCAAGGAAAGGTAAAAGCGTTGAACCTGCAATTCTTTTCGAAAGTCGAAATCCATTCAAATAACTATGGCCGTACCAACCTCAAAGCCGTACTTGACGAAATAATGAAAAATGCCGGCTAAGAGTGGCTGCCTTGCCTTTTGTCTTTTCGTCCCGTGATAGATAATTTTCCCGATGAAAGACATCTTCGTCCCCCGGAAGGGGCTAGCTCAGAACGTGGCCTTCCTTGCCGTCCTCGCCGCGGTCGAGGCCGTTTTGTCGCTTGTTCTTTCATTTTTCCCACTGGCTTCTTTATTCGTGACGATCTTTCTCCCGTCGGTCTCGGCCCTGGCCGCCATCTTGGCGGAAAAGAAATACCTCCCCGTCTATGTCGTCGGGGCTTCCCTCCTCGCCGTGGCCTTCGGGCTCCACGACCTCGCTTCGAGCCTTTTCTACGTCGTCCCGGCCATCTTGAGCGGAGCCCTTCTCGGCTTCTTCCTCGGCCGAAACTTCGACTTCGGGCTCGCCATCTTCCTCTCCTCGCTTCTCAACATGGGCTGCGCCTATCTTTCCCTTCCGATCTCGAAGGCTCTTACCGGCATCGATTTCGTTGAATTCGCCCTCGATTTGCTTGTGATATCGTCAATCGAAGGGATAAGAGACCTCGTCCCGGCCTTCTTCTTTGCCTATGGGACGGCCGGGACCTCGCTTTCCTCCTTCTTCCTCGTTTACCTTGTAAGGCGGATCGGCATCGATGACGGGGCAAGGAGGAAGTGGGCTTCCTTTATCGTCGTCGCCCTTAGCCTCCTCTTCTCGGTCCTGGCATTGTCTTTAAGCGCGGCCTCCCTTGCCTGGTCGTTCCTTTTCGCGGCCATGGCGCTCCTTCTAACGCTCCTTAGCCTTTCGGGCGCCGTCCGGCGGAACCCGTGGTGGCTTTACACCCTTCTCGTAATCCTCGAATTCGGAGCCCTTTTCCTCTTTGCCTTCCTCGCCAGCGGGACCGACGGGAAAGACGGCTTTGTCTTCCTTCCCGTTTTCTTCCTCCCCGTCGACCTCTTCGCCCTCCTTTCCCTCGCGTTGCCCTACTTAGGGCAAGAGCCTAAAATGAAGGACAGAGCATGAAGTTCCTGAAGAATTTTGCCCTCGGCCTCCTCTGGGCCCTCCTCTCGCCCCTTCTCCTCGCCATCTTGGTTCTTTTTGCTTTCTTCGCCCTCGGCATCTATTTCCTCGAGTGCTTCAAGTGCCTCATCCGCTTCTTCCAAGGCAAGAGTTTCTTCCCGCCCCTCGAGGAAGACCTCCTCGTGAAGAAGATCCAAGCCAAGGAGCTTAAGGATCTCATTGGGGAAAATAGCGAAGAGAAGAAAGAAGAACCACCGGCGGCCCCCCAGCCCCAGCAGGTTTACGTCCAGCAGAACTTCTTTACCTCGACCCCGGGGATGCCTTTCCCGGGGATGGGAGCCCCTTTGCCCGGGGCCGTGCCTTTCGTCGGGACGAGCCCGACGCCGATTCCATCTCCGCAAAGCCCGGATCAGGCGGCCCCTTCCTCCGCCCAGCCAATCCCGGAATCCGGTCTTGTCTCCGGCGGGCCTAGCGTCCCGCCCCCGCCGAGCATCGACTATCATGAGCTTTCGCCGCATGACGATGACAAAAAGGAAGGAGGAGACCAGTGATGTTTTACGTTGGCATCACCCTAAACGAGAACGACCGCCGGCTCCTCATCATTTTCCTCATCTTCCTTCTCATCCTTTTCATCCTCGTCGGCCTCATCGGGATGGGCGTCCGCCTCCTTTTCAAGAAACAGGGCAAGCGGGTCGATTCCTTCCTCCACGATCCGGTCGTCTACCGGGTCATTTCCTCCCCCGACCACTTGAAGAGATACGGCCGGAAGAAAAACGCCCAGCTCTTCGTTAGGGAAGCGAGCCCGGCCATCCTCATCGGCTTGCTCCTTCTCGCCTTCTACCTTGTCTATTCCTCGATTTCCGGGGAATGGGCGGTCAATCACTTCGAGCGTTTCTCCACCCTCTTCTATGTCTACGACTGGAACGAGGAAAGCATCTACGTGACCCTTTGGGGGATGCGCCTTCTCAATGAGTGGCCGCCTCTTATCCACGCTCCCTACCTCGATTCCTCCTATTGGGCCTCCTACGTCATCGTTCCCCTGTTCCTTATTTTCATCACCTATTACCTCGTCGCTTCCATGGCCTACCTCTCGCGCTGCCTGACCTTGAGGAGCCGGATGCATACGGTCTATGAGAAGACCCTCGAGGGCTACAACTTCTACGATGCCCTCAAAGGCGATAAGGAAAAGGCCCTCGCCAGCGAAGCGGCGAAGGCCGAAATCAAAGAGGAGCAAGCCTCCGCTAACGAGCAAAAATCATGATGACCTCGGCCACGATGAGGCCGAAGACGACCAAAGACGCTCCGAGGACGAGAAAGGTCAGGCGCTTATAGGAAAGCGCCTTTCTTTCTTCTTCGCTCCGTTCCTTTTCTTCTTCCATTTCAAGCTCCTCCCTTAGTACTTGAGGGCATTGGCCGTCCGCGGGTAGGGCTCGGTGTCGCGGATATTCGCGATGCCGGTGAGGTACATGAGGAAGCGGTCAAAGCCGAGGCCGAAGCCGGCATGGGGGCAGCCCCCGAAGCGGCGAAGGTTGTAATACCACTCGAGCCCTTCGAAGTTGCCGTTTTTCTCCATCTTGGCCTTAAGGACCTCGGGACGGACCTCGCGTTCGGATCCCCCGACGTTTTCCCCTTCGCCCGGGACGAGGAGGTCGCAGGCGGCAACCGTCTTCCCGTCGTCGTTTTCCTTCATGTAGAACGCCTTGATATCCTTTGGGTAGTCGATGAGGAAAAGCGGTCCCCCGACGACTTTTTCGGTGAGGTAACGCTCATGCTCGGACTGGAGGTCCATTCCCCACTTGATGTCGTCATACTCGAACTTATGCCCGGCCCGCACGGCCTCTTCGAGCCGCGAGACGGCTTCGGTGTAGGTCATCCTCTGGAAGGGCGTTTCCTCGACGTGCTTCAGCTTCTCGAGGAGTCCTGGCTGGATGAACTTGTCGAAGAAGGCCATCTCGTCTGGGCAGCGGGAAAGCGTTTCCCGGATGAGGTACTTGAGGAAATCCTCGATGAGGTCCATGTCGTCGCTCAGGTGGGCAAAGGCGATTTCCGGCTCGATCATCCAGAATTCGCTCGCGTGGCGCGGGGTGTTGCTCTTCTCGGCCCTGAACGTCGGGCCGAAGGTGTAGACGTCCTTGAAGGCGAGGGCGAAGGCCTCAACATGAAGCTGCCCGGAAACGGTCAGGGAGGCTTTCCGGCCGAAGAAGTCCTTATAAGGATCCTTGGCGTCGGTCACGACCGAAAACACCTGCCCCGCCCCTTCGGCGTCGTTGGCGGTAATCTCCGGGGTGTGGACATAAACGAAGCCGCGGTCCTGGAAATAGCGATGGATGTTCATCGCGAGAACCGAACGGACCCGGTAGAGAGCCTGGAAGGTGTTGGCCCGGGGACGAAGGTAGGCGATGTCGCGGAGGACCTCGAACGACGCGCGCTTCTTCTGGAGGGGGTAATCCTCGTCGACGTCCCCGATGAGGTCGATCTTCCGGGCGTGGATCTCGAAAGGCTGCTTGGCCTCGGGGGTAAGGCGCAGCTCGCCGGTAACCTCGATGGCCGCGGCCGTCTTCAGACGCTCGTAGCCGGTCCCTTCCCCGTAGACGATCTGGACGCCCTTGAAGACGGTCCCGTCATGAAGCTCGATGAAGCCGATTTTCCCGTTGTCGCGGTTGGTCCTGATCCAGCCGTCGACGACGCATTCTTCCTTCGTAAGTTCGTCCGGGGCTTGGGCATAAAGGTCATAAAGCTCACGGACCGTCAGTTTCTTGGACATATCGCCACTCCTTGCGGTTGCCACGATATTGTAGAGCATGGAATGGCTTTTGCCATTCGGGAACGGAAGAAAAAGAATCTATTCGAAACATTGGTTTTTCTTATCGAAAGATCGTTTTTTCTTTTCGAAAATGCCATTTTTCTTTCGAAAGATTTTTAAGAAAAAGGGTGTTGGCAGATCGAAACGGCAAAACTTGCCCCTTTCGTGGCAAAAGAAAAAGGAGTCCATCAGAACTCCTTGTAGTCCTCGATTTGCCAGTTCGGGTCGACGTCGACATCGAGGGAACAGGTAACGCCGGACGCGAAGAGCTTTTCCCCGACCTTCGCGATCATCGCCACGTTGTCAGTTGTGCACCAAAGGGGCGGGATGGTGAGGTGGATGCCCGTCCCCTCGAGAGCCTTGGCCGCCTCGCTCCGAAGGTAGGAGTTCGCGCTGACCCCGCCAGCGAGGACAACCTGCTTGACATGATATTCCTTAGCCGCCGCTTTCATCCGCTCGACGACCGGGTCAATAGCCGCTTTCGTAAAGGAAGCGCATAGGTCGTCGAGGTCGTAGGGCTCGCCTTTCGCCCGCTTATGCTCGACGAAGTTGAGGACGGCCGTCTTGAGGCCCGAATAGGAGAAGGAATAATCGTATTTCTCGGTTCCCGGGACATGGTGTAGTTTCTGGACCGGAAAGTCGTAAACCGGCTTCCCTTTCTTGGCATGAAGGTCGATCGGTAGGCCGCCGGGGTAAGGGAGGCCGACGATGCGGGCGACTTTGTCGAAGCTTTCCCCGACCGCGTCGTCCTTCGTTTCCCCGATGATCTTGAAGTCGAGGTCTTTTTCCATGAGGACGAGTTCGGTGTTGCCGCCCGAGACGACGACCGCGAGAAGCGGAAAGGAAAAGGAATCGACGTATTCGTTGGCATAGATGTGCCCGGCCAAATGGTGAACCGGAACAAGCGGTTTCCTATAGAGGAGAGCCAGCGCCTTGGCCGCTTCGACTCCGGCGTGGAGGGAACCGATGAGGCCCGGCCCCCGGGTAAAGGCGATAGCGTCGAGTTCCTCGTAGCCAATCCCGGCTTTTTCCATCGTCTCCTTGAGGACGACCCCGATGTTTTCGACGTGGAGGCGGCTTGCGACTTCCGGCATGACGCCGCCGTACTTGGCGTGGATGTCGGCTTGCGAGGAAATGACATTTGCAAGGAGCTTGCCGTCCTTGGTGAGGGCCGCGGCCGTTTCGTCGCAGCTACTTTCGATTCCGAGAATGATGCTCATGATATGAAGCTCCTTATCAGATAGAGGGCGTCTTCCCCGTCCTCGTAATAAGCCACCTTCCTGGTGACGTAGGCATAGCCGAGCTTTCGGTAGAGAGCGATGGCTTCTTCGTTGGATTCCCGCACTTCGAGGGTAATCCATTCGACCGTTTCTTCTTGGGCTCGGCAGACTTCCTCCATCTTCTTCATGAGGGAAGTGGCAATCCCCCGCTTCCGGTATTCCGGAAGGACCCCAAGGGCCATGACCGTCGCCGAGTTGAAGGTGATCATGAAGTCGAGCCAGGCGACGATCTTCCCGTCCTCGACGTCGACATAGATTTCCGAGAGCTCGTTCTCGGTGAACTCGGCGAGGATGGCTTTCCGCGGCCAAGCCCCTTTCGGGAAAGCCGCCTTTTCGACCTCGGCGATCGCGTCGACGTCCTCGATGGTCGCTTTTTCGATCACCGGATCGGCCCCCTTAGGTAGACCGGGGCGGCCGTTAGGGTGTCGACACTTTCCCCTTCCTTGGCCGCGAGCATGTTGAGGAAGACGTCCGGCTTGGCATTCGCCTCTAGGCCGAGGTAGGAGGGCTCGCCCCCGAGGAGGCAATCGGGGTGTTCGTTAAGGTAGGCCAGCACCTCGTCGTTGCCTTTGATACAATCCTCGACGATGGCTTTCTTGCCCTCGTAAACGGCGAAATAGGACCGCTTGGCCCGGGCGTCCATCATGATGGCCGTCTTTTTCTCCCCCTCCCGGAGGGTAGCAAGGCTCGAGACAAGATAGAGGGGCTTTCCGAGGGCCAAGGCCATGACCTTGGCCGCGGTCATGGCGATCCGGACCCCGGTATACGATCCCGGGCCCCGGGCGACAATGATCGAATCGATGTCGGAGCGCCCGGTCTTCGTTTCTTCCATGAGGCGCCCAAGGGTCGGGATCATTTCCTCGCTTTGGCGCATGAAGGCCGGCTTATCGAGGGAGGCAATGATCTTTCCGCCCTTAGCCAAGCCTACCCGGAGATGGGTAAACGAAGTGTCGAGCAAGACATCAGTCATAGGATGAGCCCTCCCAAAAGTTCCTCGGCCCGCTTTCCTTTAGCAAGAAAGTTGACCTTCCGTCCTTCTTCCCCCGTTTTCTCGAAGGAAAGTTCGAGATATTCATCCGGCAAGATGGCGGCAAGGTATTCCGGCCATTCGATGAAGGCGATTCCGTCTCCGTAAATGGCCTCCTCGAGGCCGATGTCGAGATTTTGCCCCTCGAGGCGGTAACCGTCGATGTGGTACATCGGGAGCCTTCCCTTGAAATAGCATTTCAGGATGTTGAAGGTCGGGGAGATGACGGGATCGAGGACCCCCAGTTCTTTCCCGGCCCCCTTGACGAGGGTCGTCTTGCCGCTTCCGAGCCCCCCTTTGAGGAGAACGACGTCGCCGGGCTTGGCAAGGGAGGCAATCTTCTTCCCCAGGAGCATCGTTTGTTCCGCGGAAGAGGTTAAGCAGGTTCTTTCTAGCATATGCGGCTGCATTATATCTTTTTCCCCTTAGGGGAAGGAAAGGCGGCTCCCCGGAAAAGATTGTTTCCTTTCTTCGAGAAGCCGCCTACTCTTATGGCGATGGAAAAGCATGAGGCGATCGTCATCGGAGGCGGGCCGGTCGGAATGAAGGCCCTTTCCCTCCTCGAAAAGTCCGGCGTGGACGCCATTCTCCTCGAGGCCAGTTCCTCCCTCGGAGGGCAACTCGAGAGCCTTTACCCGGCCAAGACGGTCGATGACGTCAAAGGGTATCCCCCGATGAAGGGGCACGATCTTTTCCTCGCCCTCCTTTCGGAAATCAACAAAGCCCACGTCCGGCGGAATACGAAAGTCACCGGGATCGGAAGGCAAGAAAACGGAACCTTTGCCGTCGAAACGACCCAAGGGCTATACGAGGCCTCGACTCTCTTTTTGGCCACCGGGCTCGGCTTTTGCCGCCCCCGAACGATGGGTCTAGAGGACGAGCAAGGAACAAAGAACATCTTTTACTCTTTAAGCGACCCTCGTCTCCTCGAAGGCAAGAAGGTCATCGTCTTCGGCGGCGGGGACAGCGCCCTCGACTGGTCGCGGGAACTTTCGGCCATCGCCGATGTTACCTTGGTCCACCGCCGGAACGAATTCCGCGGGGACGGACAAAAGATCGAAGGCTTCCCCATCAAGCTCTACCTTTCCTATGTTCCGGCAAAACTCGAGAAAAGAGGGAACTTTTGCACGGGAATTCATATCCAATCCGTAATTGACAAAACGGATATCTTCCTAGACTGCGACGCCATTCTCGTCAATTTCGGCCTCATACCCGAAAGTCTCCCTTTGCCCTATGAGAAAGCTTCCGCCGGCTTTGGCTACCTAAGCGACGAGCACTCGATGGCCGAGCCGAACGTCTATATCCTTGGAGACCTTTCCTACAAAGAAGGGAAAAGAAAAAGGATGGAGCCCGGCTTCGAGGAAGCCGAGCGGGCCATCTCTTCCTATCTTCTCAATCGTTAGAAGCTGAGCCGTTCAGCGGCCTTCTTTTGCTGGCCTCATACGGCCGGTTCTCGGCCACGAAGAGATCGTAGAGGCGATGGACTTCCTCGTCGACAAAGGGAAACTCGCCGTCTCTCATCATCTTCTCGATCCGCTTTTCCATGTCGACGCAGATGTCGATAGTCTCTTCGTCGTAGCCGTATTTGGCTGAGTGCCGGCGGAACTCCTGCTCGTCAAGTTCCTTCACCACGTGGTCGGGGAAAAGCTTAACGTCGAGATCGTAATCGATGTAACGGAGGAAGCCTCCATCGTAAATCGTCGGGGAGGCAATGTTCACGTAATAGACGATGCCCCGTTCGGGCTTCATCATCGCGATGACGTTCATCCATTCATGCTTGAAAAGGAAGAAGATGGCATTTTCCGAGGTCATCCACCGCCGGCCTCCGGCTTCGGTTACCAAAGAAGCCCGCGAGGCAAGGGCGTAATAGCAATCGGTCTCTTCAACCAAGTAGGCCGGAGACCATTCGCGGTGGATGGAACCATCGTGCTTGTAGGCTTGGACTTTCATCCAGCGCCAGAAACGGCGGGAATTATTGGACGGGGACTTCATACAATAATCAAAAGATATACCTAAACATTTCGAAGCGCCTCTTCAAACTATCCATGGTGGTAAGACCTTTTCCCAGGGATACCTTCAAATAGGCAGCAGGGAACTTTTCATAAAGTTCATACGGGCCCCACATTTCAAAATCCTCATAAGTGAATAACCCGTACTTTTTGATATCGGCATTTTTCTTTTCCTCGTCATACTTCAAGCTATCGTCCAACTCAAATACATTGAACAGTCCTTCCAACGAACCGTTGATTCCGAGAATGCCATTAGTGAAAACATTCAAATGGTATTCAGACGCAATGTGATACGCCCTCACTGTTTCTTCGCAAATAGAAACGCCTTCAAGAATAATTGTGGTGCCGTCTTGCTTTAGGAATTGATCACCAATGAACCTTTCAAAATTCATCTCGTTGATATAGACATATTGGTTTATCGATTTATCGAATAGACCATGTTCATTAACGAGTCCCAAAGATGTCCCATCATCAAACGCTAATGTCATTACGTTATAGGTATCTTTTGTTCCTTCTACGAAGAAGACTGGAGATTCATCAAGCCATCCGGTTTCGTGGTTGAAAACCAGAAGAGTATCAGAACGGACGATATCTTCAACAGGCTTCAAGGTTCCATCAGCCATCGTTATCAAAGTTCCCTCAATCACACAAGCATTATTATCAAACGAGTGAGTAATGGTCAGACCGTTTGCCGCGGCTTCCGGAAGAATCCTAAACTGATAGGAATTATCTGAATTTCCACTAATCGGGCTTCCAGAACTAGTGCTCCATGTCCCCGTGTTTTCGTCGTTACCGTTATAGTTCAAGGATGCAATTAGTGTATCGCCAACTCTTATATCAAACCCACTGAACCCTTTTGTCATATTCGAGTCGCTATTGTCTGTCTGACCGAAGTTAACAACCCAGGGCCCACCATTTCTCGATGAAGAAACTTCCATGTCTACCGAGTAATGCTTGCCGATGGCTTGCCCTGTCAGCGATAGAACAGGCGACGCAGGGGTCACGATCAAAGTATACCCGCTCATAGGAACGAGCGAAATAGAATTGGTCGAAGGGTCAGGGAAATACATCTGGGTTTCCAATCCAGAATAGTAGGCGTAGGCAACATTCTCTAAATTTGTGAGTTTTAGGATGCCGGACGTCGTAATAGTTCCTCCGTTTTCGTCCATGTCAACAAGATCGGTACCGACATCAACGGTAAATCTAACGCTTTCGCCACTCGGTCTATTGATAAACTCAGAAACTTCAATCGAAATGTTTGTTGTTTCGAAATACGGATAGAAGGAAGAGCCATCGCCAATAAAGCGAGAACATCCTTCATAGAGAGAGTTTCTTAAGTTCAAAATCAACAGATTCTTTTGTGTCTCTAAGATAGGCCTTGGCATCCTCAGTTATAGTTTCTGTATTGACAAGTTGTATAAGGCCTAAATTAGTGCCCATACTTGTCGCTTCAGGCGAAGAACTCGATAAACTCGCGCCGGATTCGAGATTGATTTCGGCCCCACTAACGCTAGTCTCAATTACACCGCCAAATGGTCCATTGATATTGATATTGCCATTATTGACGAGTTTTGCGGCCGGTAGATTGGCCGGGTACGGAGCCGTGGCTTCAATCGAGCCCTTCCAATTTTGGTAAAAAATAGTCGCCCCGTTCAAAAACAAATTAGCATTGCTTTCGACAAGGACACTAGCCCCCGGAAGAAACTTAGTATTCACATTGAAAATATAGTCGCCGCTTTTCGCGGTTATGTCCCATTTCCAAGAGAAGGGAACGAACAATCCCTCCGTTGAAATTTCAATATAGAGGTCGGCATTAATATTGTTAAAGGTCGCGCCTCCGTCAACAATGACAGTTGTACGCCCTTCGTTTCCGTTTGACCCCTCCTTAATGAAGGCAGGCGAAGAGTAGTCGTTATAAGTCAAACCGGCGTGCATTTCTCCGACTTTTTGCGTCAGCGATGGCGTGTAGTCCATAAACAAAGACGCTCCATCAGCCAAATCCATGACGCCGCCAACACCGCAAAAGACAAATTCACCTTGAAAGTGTTGCTTTAAAGTTCCCGAATACATCTCAATATAAGCCGTATAAGTCGCCAAACTTTCTATTAGCAAAGGCGCTGAAATGTTTGGTAAGTCAAATACAGCCAGCGGGAAGATATCCGCATTATTGAGGCCGGAAAGAAGGCTTCCTCCTCGAAAGTCATAAAAAGCGAGAGGCGAAAAGAGATTGCCCCCATTCATATGGACTAAAACACCATCAGATTTTCGGCCCCCATCAGAAACATAACTCCCGTTGTATTCTTCAAATTCTGGTTTGATATAGCCAAAGCACCGAATAGTTCCACCGTTACAAATTACAGTCGAAGACTCTCCCAAAAGTAGCTGTGCATAAGATCCGGAAGTTACACCAATAACACTGGAACCCAAATCCCCAACTTGGCCACCTATGAAAAGGTTCGCGCCTGATTCGATATAAAGATCTGTATCCTTCGCAAGTAAGACGTTTGACTTCAAATGAGTTCCGACCTTCGTCCAACTAGAATCAGAAAACCCATTTGCACCATAACCCCTCTGCTCATAAGTTTCCCCTTCGAATGGAAGATAGAGAGACACTCCGGAAGATAGGGTGACAACATTTCTGCCGGACGCTTCGTTATGGCCGCCCTCGAGAACAATTGGGTCATCACGAGTTCCGACCCCGGGAATGACATAAACTGAAGCCGAAGAGAAAGTATTGGCAAAGTTAATAGCCTTTCCCAAATCCCAAAAATACTTATCAGCATTCCCTTCTGCCCTAACGTAAGCTACTGCTTTTGAAGAAACATCTGTCGAAGGCACGGCGAAGAAGGACAACGAAGGAACAATCCACGAAGAGAATCCAAGGGTCGTCGTCGCGAGGATCCCAAGGCTAAGGAACAAGGCAAGTCCCAGTTTCTTTCTCATTGTTATGTCCTCGCCTCGAAAAGAACGCTCAGATTGAAACCGGCGGCCCGGACCTCCGAACTCAAAGGGTTCCAAGAGAAACCGTCGGGTACCGAAAAGTCAAACCAGACGCATAGCCATGAAACATTATCCATATCCGTCGTGGACAACCAGTCGGTTTTAAGGCGGCCATCGCTTTCAAGGGTTTTTGTCGGCCCGTCAATCCTGTAGGATTCAGCCAATTCGATATCCGAAATACTCTCTTCGCCAAAACCATAATCGTAGCTACCGGAGAGAGTGAAAGTGCTGCTGCCAAAGCCGCCTGTAACCTGGATGGCAAAGGAATTGCCCCCTAGTCGGTTCGCGATGGAAGAGCCATTGACGTAAAAAAGGACAGCAACCGATCCGGAGTTCCCGAATGTACCATCCGGCTGAACAAAGCCGTGCTCCGAGCTGAAATCAGAAATCGAGGAAGCGGTAAGGCGAAAATAAGAAGGATCGTCGAAATCGACGACCGTCCCGACATCGGCTTCGATCCCGGGGACAAAAGCCGGGCTGTCAGCCGCGCCACCTTCGAAATTCCACGAGGCGAAGGCAATCGAAAAGAGGCCAACGCTCGCAAAGGAGAGAAGGGTCATCCCAAGCGCCGCCATCCGGCGCTTTCTCGATGCAATGCCTCGTTTGGTCACGGGCATATTATCGTCCAAAGCCGCGCACCTGTCACACACGTACGCGCCTAGAGACAAATTCGGTTGAAGGAACTGACGAAAAACTCCGCAAAAAGCCTTTCTTTTATTTAAAGCCAGTTTAACCGCCTTGTCGAGGGCATCAACCAAGGCAAACGTCTTCCGGGTATCTTCCTTAAGATGCATCGTCGGCTTCGGATCGAAGGGCTTGTCGTAAGGAAGGACCATAAGAGAATCCTCATAGCCGAAGAAGAAGTAGGTTTTCCCCGGCTTCACGAGAATGCTCAAGTCGACGAGGATCGAATCCGTCGAAATGCTCGATATGGCGTTCAGAACTTCCTTGATCAAAAGGCGCTTGCTGTCGTGTTCGCCATAGACAAGCATCGTCTTCGTGTCTTCGATGAGGTTACGGCCTTCTAGGGTCGTCGGAGGAAGGGCCCGCTTGTTGCCTTTGAGGTAAACGAGAAGCTCGTTCCCTTGGAAGTCGTTGTCGATCCGCATCATCTTCCCAACGAAGACGGTCGCAAGGCTCTTCTGCCCCTTGACCGAGGCCGAGCAGTCGCAATAAAGGGCCTTATGGCCATGGTAGGTAAACTCGATGGCGTTCCGGCTCCCGACTTTGACGACATCGCGGTAAAGCCCGCTATCGGTAAGGTCGGCCGGCTCGATCTTGGAATCGACGTTCCCCGTCCGGTCGGAGACGATGTCGCCGAAAACATAATTGTCGTTGGCTACGTAATAGGAATTGAAATAGTCGCTCATCTCCTTCTCGACCCGTTTCTTGTAGTAGAAGTTGTAGCCGATGAGAATCGCGAGCATGAGGACGATGCCGCCGATGCCGATGCCGAGGGTCACCTCGGTCGGGAGGCCAACGGCGTTTCCTTCCTCGTCGACCCCGGTCTGGATGAAGCTCGGGACGATCCAAGCCACCGCCACGATGACGATCATGATGACGGTGACGATCCACTTGATGCGACTGGCCTTCCGGTAGAAGGCATAGAAAACCTGCCGGGCCGCTTCGATAGCCTGTAGGTCTTCCTCGGTCTCGAGGATGGCGCTTTTTTCCTCGAGCTCGGCCTTGACCGCGGCCGGGTCGGCTTCTTCCTTGCTCTCTTCCTCTTTGTAGAGGTCGATGGTCGGCTCGGAAGGCTTCGCTTCCTCTCCCGGCTTTTCCTCCGGGGGAAGAGGCGCGCTGAGATCAACCTCGTCGGTAAATCCGTCGTCATCGTCGGCCGGAGCCGGCTTTCCTTCAGCCGAAGTTACGGCCGGGCTTTCTTCATGAGCGACCGTTTCCGCGGTTTCCTCGATCGAGGAAGCGGCCCCAGCATCCGTCGCGGATACGTCAGGGTCGATGACGCTTTCCTCGGCATCGAGGATCTTTTCCTCGATGGTCTTCTTCTTGTTGTCCATAAGTTACCTCGTTCAGGAATATACCATTTTTATTAACGCTCCAAGGAGAGTTGATTGCGGGCATTCAAATCCTCCAGTCGATGGGAGAGGACCCATTGTCGACAAGAAAGGCGTTGCACCTCGAGAAATGATGGTTCCCGAACCACCCGCCGCGGTTGGCCGAAAGGGGCGAGGGATGAACGCTTTCGAGAATCAGCCGGTTCGGATGGGTTATGTCGGCTTTGTACTTCCGGGCGAAGCTCCCCCAGAGGAAGAAGACGATCGGTTGGGGCAAGGTATCGATGTAATCCATCGTGTCTTTCATGAAGGCTTCGTATTCGGGCCGCCGGTGGGAAAGGGGCTTCCCGGCCTCGACGGAGAGATAGGCGTTAAGAAGAAGGACGCCCTGTTCGGCCCAAGGAGTAAGGTCGCCGCGCTCGAAATCCATTTTCGTCCCGGTATCGGCCTCGATTTCCTTGTAGATGTTGATAAGAGAAGGCGGAGGGTCGATTCCAAGGGGAACCGAGAAGGACATCCCCATGGCCTCGGCCGGGTTATGGTAAGGGTCTTGCCCGATGATGACGGCCTTAAGGGTCTTAGGCGAGGTGAAGCGGAAGGCTTGGAACATCATGTCCCGCGGGGGATAGATGGTCTTCGTTTGATATTCGCGGTCGAGGAAAGCGTTGAGGGACTTCGCATAGGCCGAGCCCTTGACCCGGTCAAACAATTCGTTCCAGTCTTTGAGCATGGAATTACTATAACCTCAACGGCGAAAGACCGGTCAATGACCTTTATAATGAGCCCGGAACATGAAGGTTCTTTGGATTTTCAACCATCCGGCCCCCTACAAAGTGGCCTTTTTGAAGGAACTCGGCCCCCGCGTCGGCGAAGTCGT
>CASFWS010000010.1 GCA_949298295.1 uncultured Bacillota bacterium
CGTTGCCAAAAGCGCCGTTCCTTCCTCCTCGCCCGACGCCCGCTGAGTCATGAAAGAAGACGTCGTCTATCTCGATAGCGCCGCGACATCCCGCCCTTACGAGGATGTCCTTTCGGCTTATCTTGAGGTCGCTTCCCGCCACTACGGGAATTCCTCGAGCCTCCATCTTCTTGGCTATGATGCCGCCCGCCTCCTCCGGGAGGCCCGGGAAAAGATCCTTTCCTCCCTCGGGGTGGCCAAGACCCATGAGGCCGTCTTTACCTCTGGGGCGACCGAGAGCAACAACCTTTTCCTCTTCTCGATTGCCCGGCGCTACCGGAACCGCGGGAAGAAGCTCATCACCTCGCGGGGCGAGCACCCGAGCGTCCTCAACGTCTTCAAAGCCCTTGAAAAGGAAGGCTTCGAGGTCGTTTACCTCCCTTTGACGGAAAAAGGAAGCGCCGATCTTGGTGCCCTTCGGGCGGCGATGGACCGCGACGTCATCCTCGTTTCCCTCATGGGGGTCAATAACGAGACGGGGGCCATTACCGACCTCCGGGAGGTATCCTCCATCGTCAAGGCCTATCCCAAGTGTTTCTTCCATAGCGATCTCACCCAAGCCGTCGGCAAGATTGACGTTCCCTATCCGCTTGTCGACGCCTTCTCCTTTTCCGGCCACAAAATCGGGGCCCTCAAGGGCAGCGGGGCTCTCGTTTATCGAAAGAACATCGCCTTTCCTTCCCTCGAGGAAGGCGGGGAGCAAGAAGGGGGTCATCGCCCCGGGACGGTCGACGTCGCCGGGGATTATGCCCTTTCCCTAGCTCTTCAGCGAAGCATCCGGGAAGGAAAGGAAAACGTGCAAAAGGTTGCCCTTTTGCGGGAAAAAGCCCTATCTTATCTCCAGCGTAGAAGCGACGAATTCGCGATCAATTCCCCGCTCGATGGCTCTCCTTACCTCCTCTCTTTCTCCCTCCTTAGGAAAAAAGCCGCCGTCTACGTCGAGGGACTAAGCGAGGAAGGCATCGCCGTAAGCAGCGTTTCGGCCTGCTCCTCGAAAAGGGAAAACGTCTCCTACGTCATCGAGGCGATGGGGCTTGGCAAAGAAAGGGCGGCCCATTCCGTCCGCCTAGCCTTTTCGCCCTTCAACACGGAAAAGGACATCGACCGCTTCATCGCGGTCAGCGACGAACTGCTCGGAAGGCTGGTCAACCAAAGATGAAAAAAGGAATCCTCATCCATTTCGGCGAACTCTCGACGAAAGGCAAAAACCGCGACGACTTCATCGAAGCCCTCGCCCGGAACGTCCATCACGCCCTTGCTGGTTTTTCCACCGAGATAAAGCGCGACCACGATCACATCCGCGTCTATATGGACGAAGTGCCGGAGGAGGCTATCTCCCGCCTCCTCGAGGTAAGCGGCATCGCTCGCCTCAGCGTCTTCTACGAATGCCCGAAGGAGATGGAAGAGATCCGCGCGACCGCCCTTTTGGCCTATAAGGAGGACGGCGGGAAGACCTTCAAGGTCGAGACGGCCCGAAGCGACAAGAGCTTCCCCCTTGATTCCTACGCCGTTTCCCGCGACGTCGGGGGATATATATTGCGGAACGTCCCGGAAAGCTCGGTCGATGTCCACGAGCCGGAGACCCGGATCCGGATCATTCTTGCCCGCCCGGCGGCCTATGTCTATGCTCGGACCATCCGAGCGGCCGGCGGCTATCCCCTCGGGACCCTCGGAAAGGCCTTGATGCTCCTTTCCGGCGGCATCGACTCGCCCGTCGCCTCCTATGCCCTCCTGAAGCGGGGCATCGCCCTCGAGGGCATCCATTTCGCTGCCCCTCCCTATACGAGCGAGGAAGCCGTCAACAAGGTCAAGGACCTTCTTGAGGTCCTCACCCGCTACCAGCGGACGATCAAACTCCACGTCGTCAACTTCACGAAGCTGCAGCTAGCCATCTACAAGGAAGCCGGTGACCCCTATGCCATCACCATCATGCGGCGGATGATGCTCCGGATCGCCGAGAAGATGGCGAGAAAGCGGGGGTGCCTGGCTTTGGCCTCGGGCGAGTCGATCGGCCAGGTCGCGAGCCAAACCCTCCAGTCGATGGTCGCCATCAACGCCGTCACTTCCTACCCGATCATCCGGCCCTTGGCCGCCATCGACAAAAACGAGACGATCGAGATTGCTAGGAAGATCGGGACCTACGAAATCTCGATCCGCCCCTTCGAGGATTGCTGCACCATCTTCACCCCACGCCATCCGGTCACCCGCCCGAAGATCGCCATTTGCGAGGAAATCGAGGCGAAGATCGCCTACGAGGAAATGATCGAGGAGTGTGTGAAGGAAGCCACGACAATCCTCGTCGGGGGCGAGGAAGATTAGCCTTTGAGACCAAGCGAGGCCGCGCGGCCTCGCTTTTTACTTCCCTTAACCCGCTTGACAGGCGAACTATAATGGCCGAGAAAAAAGGAAATGCCCATTAATATGCTCAAAGGCGGAATTTGTAATGTTTCTTACGCTATAGCGTAAAAAGTTACTAAAACAGACAAGTATTTACAAAGTTGCAATTGAAATTGCCGCTCTCAAATTAGGTTCTACGGAATTGGCTGCGGTAAAAAGACCACATAGACCATAGCAAAGCCCGTAGAACCAAAAATTCTTGCCTTTGCCCTTTGGGCTTGTATTTGATCTTTGTCTATCGTCGAAAGGCAAAAAGGTAAAAAACACCTGTAAAGCATCTCTAGGCGCCTTCGGATGCCTTTTCCTTTCAGGCATCAAAAAAGCCCGGGTCGAACCCGGGCCGCTTGGCGTAAGCTTACTTGGCGAGGGCTTTCTTCGCCGTCTCGCAGAGCGAGGCGAAGGCCTTCTCGTCGTTGATGGCCATTTCCGAGAGCATCTTCCGGTTGAGGCCGGCTCCGCCCTTGCTCACGACGCCGGCCTTGGTGAGGCCGTCGATGAAGCGGGAGTAGCTGAGGCCGTTCATCCGGCAGCCGGCGTTGATGCGCTTGATCCAGAGCTTCCGGAAGTCGCTCTTCCGCTGGCGGCGGGAGATATAGGCGTACTGGTAGCCGCGGAGGACTTGTTCCTTCGCGGTCTTGAAGAGCAGGTGCTTGCTGCCGAAGTAGCCCTCGGCGGCCTTGAGGATCTTCTTCCTCCGTTGGCGGGTGGTGACTCCGCCCTTGACGCGTGCCATTTCTAACTATCCTCCTAATGTCTTAGCGGGCCTTGTGGTAGATCATCTGGTTGATCCGCTTGAGGTCCGAATCGGCCATGACGGCCTTGTGGCGCAGGTGCAGCTTTTGCTTGCGGGTCTTGTTCGGGGCAAGATGGCCGGTGTAGGCGTGCTTGTGCTTGATCTTCCCGGTGCCGGTGACCTTGATCCGCTTCATGAGGGTCCGGCTCGATTTCATTTTCGGCATGTTGTTTCCTCCTATTTCTTCTTGGGGCCAACGATGGTGTTGTACCATTTGCCTTCCCAATAAGGCGGCTTTTCGACTTGGGCGATGTCGCTTAGGATCTCGACGAACTTCTTGGACACTTCCTCGCCGACTTCCTTATGGGCCAGCTGGCGGCCGCGGAAGACGACGCAAACCTGGACCTTGTCCCCTTCCTCGATGAATTCCCGGGCCTTCTTGGCCTTCGTCTCGAGGTCGTGCTGCCCGATTTGCGGGGTCAGCTGCACTTGCTTCATCTCGTGGCCCTTGCTCTTCTTGCGCTGGCTTCTCTCTTGCTTCTGCTGCTCGAAGCGGTAGCGTCCGTAGTCGAGGATCTTGCACACGGGCGGGTTGGCGTTCGGGGCGACGCAATAGAGGTCCATCTCGTAGGACATGGCAAGGCTGTTGGCCGCCCTCGAGCTCATGACGCCCAGCTGCTGGCCTTCGGGGCCGATGACGCGCACTTCCGGGTAGCGGATGCGTTCGTTGATGGGGTCGATGCGCTTCTCGGGGCGCCGGCGGTCATTGCGATTGAAGTTTGCGATGTTCTTCTTCCTCCTAAGCAAGCAAAACGCGGAGGCATCCCCTCCGCGCCGAACTAGTTTGCTTCTTCCGAAGGTAGCTAGGTGCCGATTCCCGATGGGAGTCCGGCGGTCCGCGGGGACGCTTTCTACTTTGCCGTGAGTAATTATCCACGGCCGTGACGCTCTGTCAAGGCTTTTCGCTTTCCTTCCCGTTACCCCCCGGGGCGTTGCCAAAAACGGCGATTTTGGCTAAATTAATGATGATGGAAAGAAAAGAAGACAAACCGCTCTCCTACTGGATTTACGACACTCCGGCTGGCGATGTCACCGTCCTAGCCACCGAGAAAGCCGTCGTCGAGCTCCTCTTCGGGGCCCAGGATCCCTTCGGGGCCAAAAACGACGAGAACATCCACCAATACGACGCCATCATCGAGCTGAACCAGTACTTCTATGGGCAAAGGAAGGCCTTCGACCTCGCCATCGCCTACCAAGGCGGGGAAGCCGGCCGGGTCTACGATGCCGTCCGTTCCATTCCCTACGGTGAGACGAAAACCTACGAGGAAGTGGCGAAGATCGCCAAAAGCAAGCCGGAGAAGGTGAAGGAATTCCTTCTCCATAACCCGATCCCGATCCTCATTCCCTGCCATCGGGCCGTCGAGGGGGAAAACGACCTCGGCATCTACTGCGGGGACATCGAACTCAAAAGAAAACTTCTCCGGATGGAGAAGACGAACGTCAACCGGGAGTTCCACGCTCCCGATTACGTGGACTGATAGATTTCGAAGAAAGGGGAAGCGGATGGCCCGCTTCCCCTTTCCTTTGGCCCTTAGAAGGCCTCTTTTCGAGTGGCGATTTCCTTAAGGAGGGCGTTGACGAATTCCTCTCTCCCTAAGCTCTTTCCCTTCTCTTGGCCGTAACGGCGAACGTTTACGGTCCCGGTCTCGATTTCCTTATCGCCGAGGACGAGAGCCATCGGGACCTTCGAGGTAATCGAGAGGCGGAGGCGGTAGGAGAGTTTGTCTTCCCCATCGAGGAGGCGGGCGCGAACGCCCCTATTCAAGAGTTCCTCCGTCAGGGCCTTGGCCTCTTCCCCGTGCTTTTCCGGGTTGACCGGGACGATGTCGACTTGATTTGGCGCTAGCCACGTCGGGAAGGCCCCGCCGTAGTTCTCGGTGATGATCCCGATGAAGCGCTCGATCGAGCCGAAGGCCACCCGGTGGAGCATGACCGGCTCCTTCTTTTCCCCGTGCTCGTCGATGTAGAAGCAGCCGAAGCGGTGGGGGAGGTTGAGGTCGAGCTGGATGGTGCCGCATTGCCAAGTCCGGCCCATCGAGTCGCGGAGCTTGAAGTCGAGCTTCGGGCCGTAGAAGGCTCCGTCCCCGGGGTTGACCTCGTAGTCGTGCCCGGCGTCCTTGCAAGCCGTCGCCAGAGCCTTCTCGGCCTTGTCCCAGAAGGCGATGGTCCCGATGTAATCGGACTCCGGACGGGTCGAGAGGACGATCTTGTAGGTGAGGCCGAAGGTCATGTAGACCTCGTCGAGGAGGGCGATGATGGCTTTGACCTCGCTTTCGATCTGGTCTTCCCGAATGAAGATATGGGCATCGTCCTGGGTAAAGGCCCGGACCCGGAAAAGGCCGTTGAGGGCGCCGCTCGCCTCGTGGCGGTGGACGTGCCCGAGCTCGGCGTAGCGGATCGGCAGTTCCTTGTAGCTATGGAGGGACTGGTTGTAGCTGAGTAGGGCCCCCGGGCAGTTCATCGGCTTGATGGCGAAGTCCTTTCCGTCGATCTTCGTCGTGTACATGTTGCTCTTGTAGTGGTCCCAGTGGCCCGAGGTTTCCCATAGCTCCCGCGAGAGCATCGTCGGGGTTTCGATCTCGAGGTAGCCGTGCCGGCGGTGGACCTCGTGCCAGTAGTCGAGAAGGGCGTTTTTAAGCTTCATTCCGTTCGGGAGGAAGAAGGGGAAGCCGGGCCCGTAGTCGCTGATGAAGAAGAGGCCGAGTTCCTTCCCGAGGCGCCGATGGTCGTTCTTCTTCCGCCGCTCGAGGAGCTCGAGGTAGGAAGAAAGTTCCTCTTCCGTCCACCAGCTCGTCCCGTAGATGCGGGTGAGCTGCTTGTTGTCGCTACTCCCGCGCCAATAGGCCCCGGCGATCGAGAGGAGCTTGAAGTGGCGGATGTAGCCGGTCGAGGGCAGATGGATCCCCCGGCAGAGGTCGGTGAAGGAGCCCTGGGTGTAAAGGGAGATGCCTTCCCCGCTATGCTCGCGGATGAGCTCTTGCTTGTAGGGATTGTCCTTGAAGGTTTCCTCCGCCTCCGCGGGGGTAACCTCCTTTCTTACGAAGCGCGCGTCTTCCTTCGCGAGTTTCTTCATCTCGGCCTCGATTTTCCCGAGATCTTCTTCCTTTAGGACGTAAGAACCGAAGTCGACGTCGTAATAGAAGCCTTCCTCGATGGCCGGGCCGAAGCCGAAGCGGGCCTCCGGGAAGAGATGGTGGATGGCCTCGGCCATCAGGTGGGAAGTCGAGTGGTTGAGGATCTCGAAGGCCTCCGGGCTCCCGATCCGGACGAAGGAAACCTCTTCCCCGTCCTTGAGGGGCCGGGACATGTCGAAGAGTTCCCCGTGCGACGCGTAGGCGACGTCCTTCTTTTTGTTTTCCGCGTCGAAAAGCTTGGCGAGAAGGAAGCCGTTGGCCCCTTCCTCGAGTTCGACGCTCCTACCATCGAAAATGACTTTCATCGTTGTTGCCTCCTGAGCAAAGAAAAGCGCGAAAGCGCCTTTTGAGGACGCTTCCGCGCGGTACCACCTCATTTCAAGCCATCCGGCTTGCCCTTTCCCTGCATAACGCGCTCGGGCGGCGCTTCCCTTGTTTCGGGAAGAGGCTCCGGAGTGGTACCCCCTTGCCTATCGGCAGGGAGGCGTGTCTCCTTCATCGCCGAGTATAGGATAGCCCCTTCCTTTTCCCTGTCAATGGAAAGGCTTGCCTTGTTCTTAAATAAGAAAAGCCGGGGAAAGCTTCCCCGGCCGGTAGATAGGAACCCTATTTCCCTTCGGCCTTTTGCCAGGCGTAGGCCGCGGCCCCAAGGAGCCCGGCTTCCTCCCCGAGGGCGCATTTCTCGAGGCGGGCGGGGCGGGCCGCTTCCCGAAGATCATCGAGGAAGAGGGCGGCGCTTTTCATGACCCCGCCGGTCAAGACGAAGGCCTCGGGGGCGAAGGCCTCGTCCATCATCCGGAACCACTTCCCGAAGAGGGCGATCCAGTCGCGGTAGGTTTTGAGGGCCCTTTCGTCTTTTTCGGAGACGAGGCCGAAGAAGGCCCGGGCGCTATCGATCGTAAGCCCGTTGAGGTGAGCGAGCCGCCGGAGCCCCTCGCCCGAGCACAGGTGCTCGAACTCGTAGAGCTTGCCTTCATAAGGGAGGACCGAGTGCCCGGCCTCGTAGGAGGAGGAAACGAGGCGCCCGCCGCGGGCAAGGGCAGCCCCGACCCCGGTCGACACGGTCACGAACATGATGGAGGAAAGACTCTTCCAGGTCCCGATGTTGGCTTCCCCAAGGACGGCGGCCTCGGCGTCGTTGATGATGTAGGAGGGGCGTTCGAAGGTTTCCTCAAGGTAGGAGGCGATCGGTATCTCACTTACCCCGACGTTGGGGAGGGCGTAGACGTAGCCGTCGTGGCGGACCCGTCCCGGGACCCCGCCGGCAATGGCCTTGACTTCCTTTATTCCGTCTCCGAGGAGCTCGACGGTCGAGCGGATATTGGCCAGGAAGGCTTCTTTGTCCCCCCGGATGGTGGGGCGGATTTCCACCGCCTTGATGTTGTAATCGCGGTCGACGAGGGCGGCCCGGGTATTGGTTCCCCCGATGTCGAGGGCTAGGACGAGTTCCATCAGTCGAGATCCTTTATCGAGTTGACGTTGACGATGCGCATGAAGTTGGTGCGCCCGGCCCCGGTCGGGGTGCCGCCGGCGATGATGATCGGGGTGCCCGGCTCGAGGCCGAGGTCGCGGGCGATCTTGAGGGCGAGGACTTCCATCTCCTCGATGAAGTCGGGCATCGTCGTCTTGATGAGGACGCTATAGACTCCCCAAAGCCAGGCGCTTTCAAGGGCCGCCTTCCGGGAGCAAGTGACCGAGACAATCGGGCAACAGGGGCGGGATTTGCTGATCCTTTTGCTCGAATTCCCGGTCTGGGTGAAGTTGACGATGAGCTTGGCCCCGATGAGGAGGGCGGTGTTGGCGATCGAGTTGGCGATGGCGTCGTTGATCGTGTGCTCGGAGGTGTCGAAGGCCTGGCGGGAGAGTTCCTCGTAGGGGAGTTCCTCCTCCATCGCCCGGGCGATCTTGGCTTGCATCTCGACGGACTCGACCGGATAAAGCCCGGAGGCGCTTTCCCCGGAGAGCATCACGCAGTCGCTGCTCTCGTCGATAGCCGTCGCCACGTCGCTTACCTCGGCCCGGGTCGGGCGGGGGTGGGTCGTCATGGAGTCGAGCATCTGGGTAGCGGTGATGACCGGCTTCCCGAGCTTCCGGCACATCTTGATGATCCGGCGCTGGATGAGGGGGACTTGCTCGGCCGGGACCTCGTCCCCGAGGTCGCCGCGGGCGACCATGATCCCGTCGGATGCCCGGATGATGTCCTCGATTTTCTCAACCCCTTCCGGATTCTCGATCTTGGCGAAGACCGGGATATTCGGCTTCCCGTACTTCCCGAGGATAGCCTTGAGGTCGCGGATGTCCTCGGGCCGGCGGACGAAGGAGGCGAAGACGGCGTCGACGTCGTGTTCGCAGCCGAACTTCAGGTCGCTTTCGTCCTGGGGGCTGATGAAAGGCATCGAAAGGCGGGTCGAGGGAGCGTTCATCCCCTTCTGGTCCTTGATGTAGTGGTTGTTCCGGGCCTCGACGAGGATTTCGCGGCGGCTTTCGTCCTTAGCGACGACGACCATCTCGAGGTTCCCGTCGTCGATGAGGATGAGGTCCCCGGGCTTCACGTCGTCGTAAAGCCCTTCGTAGGTGCAATAGAAGCGCTCGGCATTGCCGACGCACTTCTTGCTCGTGATGCGCATCCTTTGGCCCTTCACGACGTCGACCTTGCCCTTTTCCATCATCCCGGTCCGGATTTCCGGCCCCTTGGTGTCGAGGGCGACCGGAAGGAGGATGCCGAGCTCTTTTTCGAGCTTCCGGGCGATGAGGAGCTTCTGGAGCTGCTCCTCGTGGGTGCCGTGGCTGAAGTTGAGGCGCATGACGTTCATGCCGGCCCGGTAGAGCCTAAGGACCATCTCCTCGGTCTCCGAGGAGGGGCCGATCGTGCAGACGATCTTCGTCTTCTTGCTGACGTGGAGTTCCATTCTTCCCTGTCCTTTTGGCCTTACTTCAGGATGTCGATATCCCGGAGCATCGAGACGTGCTTGTCGCGGGGGAGGGCCAAGGCCTCGTAGATGTCGTAGTCGACGAGGCGGTTGTTGATAAGGCCGATGCAGATGCCGCCCTTGCCTTCGAGGAGGCAATCGACGGCATAGGCGCCCATCCGGGCGGCGAGGACGCGGTCGAAGGCGCTCGGCGCCCCGCCCCGCTGGACGTGGCCGAGGACGGTGGCCCGGGTTTCGAAGCCGGTGTTTTCCTGGACGCGCTTGGCGAATTCGTGGATGTCGGGGAAAAGCTTCTCGGAGACGACGACGATGGCCCGCTTCTCGCTATCGTTTTCCTTCATCTTGCGGAGGGTATCGTAAATCTCCTCCTCGGGAATCGGGTGGTCGGGGGTAAGGACCATTTCCACCCCTTCGGCGAGGCCGCTGAAGAGGGCGAGGTCCCCGCAGTGGTTGCCCATGACCTCGATGATCGAGCAGCGGCTGTGGCTCTCGGTCGTGTCGCGGATCTTGTCGATGCTCTCGACGATGGTATTAAGGCACGTATCGAAGCCGATGGTGTAGTCGGTTGAGGCGATGTCGTTATCGATGGTTCCCGGAAGGCCGACGCAGTTGATGCCCATCTCGGTCAGCTTCTTGGCCCCCATGTAGGAGCCGTCGCCGCCGATGACAACGAGGGCTTCGATGCCGTGCTTCCGGAGTTGTTCGACGCCCTTTTGGCGGGTTTCGGGCTCCTTGAATTCGGGAAGGCGGGCCGTCTTGAGGATGGTGCCGCCGCGGTTGACGATGTCGCTGACCGACTTGCGGTTCATCTTCTCGATGTTGCCCTCCACGAGGCCGCGATAGCCGTCGTGGATCCCGTAGACCTCGAGGCCGAAGGAAAGCCCCGCCCGGACGACGGCCCGGATGGCGCAGTTCATGCCCGGGGAATCGCCGCCCGAAGTCAGAATGCCGAGTCTTTTGATCATAGAGGAGTCCTTTCTCCCAAAAGGGAAGTTCCGCGTCAATTATAGTTGCCTCCTTATCCTTGTTAAAGGATAGTCGCGGGAGCGGACTCTCCTAAAAAGGCTTCGCTCCGTCTAAAATAGGGGCGATGAAAGAACTCAATGCCAGCGACTTTTTCCTCGTGAGCCTCGAGAGCGGCCTCGAGCCGAACCTCGACCTCCTTTTCGACCTTTACCTCCCGATGGTGGGAAGCAAGGCCCTCGGCCTCTACGTTACCCTTCTCCGCCTCCGGGACGAGGGGGCCAATAGCTTCGGCGACCTCACTGCTCTCTCCGGTCTCTCGATCGGGGAAATCGACGGTTCCCTCTCCCCCCTTGAGGCCATCGGCCTTCTTTCGAGCAGCCGGAAGAAGGAGGAAGGCTGCTATTCCTACCGCTTCCTCCTCCACCATCCAAGCGACCCCCGTTCCTTCTTCACGAGTCCCTTGCTGGCCGGAACACTCAAGCGCTTTGCCCCGAAGGGCTACTTCGAGAGGATGAAGGAACGCTACGTCAAGGAATTCCCCCTCGAAAGCGGCTACCTCGACGTCGGTGAAAGCTATCTTTCCTATTTCCGCCCGGAGGGAAGCGAGCAGGAATACCTCGCCTCGATCCGCCAGGACGATAAGCGAAGGAGCTCGATCAAGACCGGCTTCGACTGGAACCTCTTCCTTTCGACCCTCCAGGGGTTCGATCCCCGCTACGGCTCGGTCCGCTGGAATGCCCAAGCCAAGCGGAAAATCGAGGGCTACGCCACCCTCTACGGATACAAGGAGGAAGCGATGGCCGGACTTTTCGACGCCCGTTATGACTTCGCTGCCCCTCTCGGGAAGCGGATCGACTGGAAGAGCCTTGGAAACGACCTCGAGAAGGCCATCAAGACGAAGGGTCTCCTCAAGGAAGCCCCGAAGGCCCGGGCCATCCGGGACCGAAGCGACCTCACCGAGCAGTTCTTCGAGCGGGCCAAGAGCCTCCCGCCCCGCGAGTTCCTCTCCTATCTCCAGAACGGGAACCGGGTGGCCGAGCCCGACCTCCGGCTGCTCGAGAAGATCACGGCCGAGATGGGCTTAAGCGGCGAGGTGGCCAATGGCCTCGTCCAATACGTCCTTTCGACCCACGACAATACTCTTCCCTCAAGCCTCGTCGAGAAGCTTGCTGGTTCCCTTGTCCGCTCGGGGATAACGACCGTCGAGGATGCCATGGATTACCTCTACCGGACCGGCGGGAGGAAAAAGAAAACCGAAGGCGGCGGCGGTGCCGCGGTTCCCTCTACTGTCCTTCCAAGCGAGGGCGAAGAGGCGGAGGAAACGGCTCCCGAAACCCCCTCCGAAAAGCCCCTGAGCCCGGAAGAGGAGGAAAGGAAGAGGTATTTCGAGGACTTCATGAGGTCCACTTTTGATTGATTATGAAGAATTTATCGAAGGAAATAGAAACGCTCCGCTCGAGCAAAAACAGCCACGCCTTCCTCGACGAGATGTGGGCCTACAAGCCTTTTGCCCGCAAAATGCAGGAACTTGACGTCTCCTACGAGGAAAGCCGGGAACAGCTCCCGATGCTTTCGCGCTTCTACGAAAGCATGAAGTATTGCGACGCTTCCTGCCCGGGGCTTGAGGCCTGCGACTCCCCGATGCCCCATTACGTCTGCCTTCTTTCGCGGAACGACCTTGGCCAGCTCGAGCTCGCGACTGGCCCCTGCCCCCTCTTTGCCAAGGCCGAGGCGATAAGAAGCAACATGATCTTCCACGACGTCCCCGACGAGTGGCTGCAGTCCAACGAGCAACCGAGCATCCGCTCGAAGGAACTTTTCCTTACGGCCGGTCGGATCATCAGCCCGGAAACGAAGAAGAAGTGGGTCTTGGTCAACGGGGATCCCGGAAGCGGGAAAAGCTACGTCTCCTTCCTCGTCGCCAAGTTCCTCGCGGCTCCGCCCTTTAACCAGACGGTAGCTTTCATTGACGTCCGAAAGCGGTTCGATGAACTGAAGGGCGAGGCCATCAAGGACCGTTTTAGCTTCGACCGCGACATGAAGAAGCTTACGGACGTCGACATCCTCTTCCTTGACTCCTTCGGGGACGAATACAAAAACGACTACACCCGGGACCAGGTTCTGATGCCGCTTCTTTCCGCCCGCTCGAATCGGAAGGCCCCGACCTTCTTCCTCTCCTCCTTTACCATAGAGGAGATCCGCCAGCTCTATGCCACTTCGATGAATGCCAAGATATTGGCGAACAAACTCGCGAAGCTTATCGATAATAACCTGTTCAATCGCGTGGTGATATCTCAGCGTTTCGATATCTAATAACTATAGGCTAAATCTGTAGTTAATAGTTTTATTAGACATTGTCTGAGTCCACGGCAGCCTCTGAAAGGGGCTGCTTTGTTTTTCATTGGCCTTTCCGTCCTTCGCCTATTTGAAGGGCATATCTAGATTTCCTGGTCTAGCAATTCGTCTAGGCGGATATGTTGCCCATCGGCTTTCTTTCCAAGACGGATGCTATAAGGAAAGGCGGCCTTTGGAGGCGGCCGCTTTCCTTTATTCCTTTGTTCGCCCTCTGTCTCTAATTAAGGTATTTGATTGACGACAAAGTTTGGTGGAGTTCCTCGAGCGATCCGTCACCCTTAAGGACGAGGGTGGCCTTTTTCTTGACCTCGGACCAAGGGTAGATTTCGTTCATCTTAATGGCGAGGGCCGGGTTCTTCCCTCTCTCTTCGATTCGCTTGGCCCGAAGGGAGGTGTCGGCTTCGACGTAAAGGAGGGTATCGGTCCTCTCCTCGATGGGGGAGCCGAGGTAGAAGGGGAGCTCGAAAAGGACCTTGGCATGGCCTTTTCCCTCCTCGAGGGCCCGGGCATAGGCCAGGGGATGGACGAATTCCTCGAGGGCTTTTTTCTTTTCGGGGTCTTTGCTGATGAGGGCAAGGACATAGGAACGGTCGAGTTTCCCTTTCTTCAGGGCCATCTCCCCGAGGATGGCCGCAAGACGGGATAGCACCTCCCTCTCTTCATAGAGTTCGGAAACGACCTCGTCGAGGTCGATCCGATGGAAACCGCGGCTTTCTAAATACCTACCAACGGCCGATTTTCCGCTGGCGATGGGACCCGTTAGGGCGACGACGAAAGGATGGGCCTCATCCCTTTGGCAATGGGGGCAATAGGTCGTTCCCCGACCCCCGACCCGGATTTTTTTGAGGGGGAGGCCGCATCGAGAGCAAGGCTCTCCCGCCCGCCCGTAGGCCTCGAGAGCGTTCTGCATCCTTCCGTCCATCCCCTCTTTCGGGTGGTAGGAACGGATGGTTGAGCCGCCGTTATCGATGGCCGTCTTCAAGATCCGCACCGATTCCTTCACGATGGAGGCGGCCTCTTCCTTGGTGAGGGTTTGGCAGCTCTTGAGGGGATGGAGGGAGGTCGCGAAAAGGACCTCGTCGGCATAGATGTTCCCAAGTCCGCACATGATCTTCTGGTCGAGGAGGGCTTCCTTGAGGGGACCTTTCTTCCGGCGGTAGGCCTTGAGGAGGGTTTCCGGGTCGTTCGCCCAGGGCTCGGTCCCGACTTCCGAAAGGGGCGGTTTTTGGAGGTAATCCTCCTCCCTTTCGAGGTAGAGGACCCCGAATTTCCGGGTATCGATGTAGCTTAGGCGCCCCCCGTCGTCGAAAAGCAAGCGGAGGATCTCGTGCTTTTCGACCGGGTCTTCCCTATTCCCGGCATAGTATTTTCCTTCCATACGGAGATGGGAAACGACGACATAGCCCCCGCTTAGGCGGAAAGAAAGGAACTTCCCGACCCGGCCCATTCCCAAAATGGTCTTCCCCCTCAGGGTTTCTATGAATTCCTCGGCTCCGGTCACGACGTTCTTCGCGCGGTAGACGAGGACCTCTTCGATCCTTTTCCCGACGACCTCTTGCTCGAGGATCCGGCGGACCGTCTCGACTTCTGGCAGTTCTGGCATCAGTCCTTGCACTCCTTCCATGTCTTTCCGTAGCCCCCGGCCACCTTGAGGGGCGCCTTGAGCTCGACGGCCTTTTCCATCGCACCCCTAAGAAGGGGAAGGATCTCTTCCTTTTCCTCCGGCGGGACCTTGAAGATCAGCTCGTCGTGGATCTGGAGGACCATCTTCGTCTTGTACTTCCCTTCCTTCAAAAGGGCATTGCACTTAAGCATCGCCATCTTGATGATGTCGGCCGCCGTCCCTTGGACCGGGGCGTTCAGGGCTTGGCGCCGCGCCGCCTCGGCCTTCGGGCGGAGCTTGCTATTAAGGTCGGGGAGGTAACGCCTCCGCCCGAAAAGGGTCGAGCAGTAGCCGTGCTTCTTCGCGAACTCGACGGCTCCGTCGAGATAACTCTTGACCTCGGGGTAATGCTCGTAGAAGCTTCCGACGAGCTCCTGGGCCTCGGTCATCGAGCAGCCGATCTGCTGGCTGAGACCATAGGCGGTGGAGCCGTAGATAACGGCGAAATTGACGGCTTTCGCCTTCCTCCTCTCGAGGTGGGTCGGGGCTTGCACCCGGAAGATCCTCCTAGCCGTCTCCTCGTGGACGTCGACCCCCCGAAGGAAGGTGTCGATATAGGAGGGGCAAGAGGAAAGGGAGGCGAGGACCCTCAGTTCGATCTGAGAGTAGTCGAGGGAGAGGAAGTAGGAGCCGTCATCGTAGAAGAAGGCATCTTTCACGAGGCTTCCTTCCTCGTCTTTGCTCGCGATGTTCTGGAGGTTCGGATCGCTGCTCGAAAGGCGGCCGGTCGCGGTAAGGGCCTGGTTGAAGTAGGTGTGGACCCGCCCGTCGGGGCCAAGGTGGGGGAGAAGGCCGTCAACATAGGTCGAGCAGAGCTTGGCGTATTTCCGATAAAGGAGGATGGCCGCGGGAAGTTCGTAGCTTTTGGCCAGTTCGGAGAGGACCTCGACCCCGGTCGAGCCCTTTTTGAGGTCGGGGAGGCCTTTTTCCAGGAAGAGGACTTCGGCGACTTGCTTCGGGGAGTTGACGTTGAACTCGTGCCCGGCGATTTCGTATACCTTGGCCATCGCCTCGTCGCGCTTCTTGGCAAAATCCTCGCCATATCGAAGGAGGGTCTTTTCGTCGAGGGGGAGCCCTTCTTCTTCCATTTCGGCAAGGAGGCGGGCGAGGGGGCGTTCGACCTTCACGTAGAGGTCATAAAACCCTTCTTCCTTGAGGCGCTTGGCGTTTTCTTGATAAGAGAAGTGCGAAGCGGCGAGGGCAAGTGAACTAGGGGCCCGCTCGCCCTTATCGAAGGCATAGGTTGCCCCGAGGGCCATGTAGGCCTTGTCCTTGGCTCCGGCAATGTCCGGGGAAAGGAGATAGGCGACGCTTAAGAGGTCCTCGTATTGGGCAAGGAGGGGAAGAGCGAGGCGCTTGAAGAGGTAGTGGAGCTCTTTGTAGCTATAGGCGAGGATTTCCTTTTCCGGGTTCCCGAAGAAGGCGGAAAGTTCCTCCTTCGAGGCTTCGATGTCCTCACCGGTCAAATAGATTCCCCGCCTCCCATCGCTTAGGGCCAGTCCGAGGATGTTAGCTTCGTGGTAAAGTTCGCTTTCAAGATCGGGGTAAACGCCCAGCGTCTTCTCCGAAAGGAGGGAAGATAGGTCGCTTTTGCTAAGGATTTCCGCCTGGGTCTCCTCTTTTCTCCCCCAGGCCGAAGGAAGACTCCGCATGAGGGTCGACATCTCGTACTTCCGGGCGAAGGAGGCTGCCTTCTCGAGGTCGTAGCCCCGATAAAGGAGGTCGTCGAGCCCGAAGGGGAGCTCGACGTCGCGCTTGATCTTCGCTAGGCGATAGGATAGGCGCCCGTCTTCGGCGTGCTCGCGGATGGCTGTCCCGGTCTTTCCGCCGATTTCCTCGGCGTGCTCGACGATGTTCTCGAAGGTCCCATATTTGGCGAGGAGCTTAACCGCCGTCTTTTCCCCGATTCCGGGAATGCCTGAGAGATTGTCGCTCATGTCGCCCCGAAGTCCCTTGAAGTCGACCGTCTGGGCGGCGGTATAGCCGAAGAGAGCGACGATATTTTCCGGCGTCACTTTCTGGATCTGGCTCATCCCGACCTTGAGGAGATTGACTTCGACCTTGTCGCTTACGAGCTGGAGGTAGTCTTTGTCCGAGGTATAAATCTCGACCGGGAGGCCGGCTTTCTCTCCCCAAAGGGCGACGGTCCCGGCGAGGTCATCGGCCTCGTAGCCGTGGAGCTCGTAGTAGAAGGCCCCGATCGAGGCGAGGAACTCCCGGGAAATCGGGAACTGCGGCTTCAGTTCCTCGGGGCAGGGGGCCCGATTGGCCTTGTAGGACTGGAGTTCCTCCTTCCGGAAGGTATCCCCGTCGGCGTCGAAGGCGACGAAGAGGTAGTCTCCTTCCTTGAGGGAGGCGACAATCGTCGCGAGCATCCTCGAAAAGGCGAAGATGGCGTTGGTCGGGGTCCCGTCCTTGGTGCTCATCGACGCGCCTCCGTGCATGGTCGCGTAGAAGGCCCTAAAGAGGAGGGAGTTTCCGTCGACGACGTATAGAGTTGGCATGCTCATTCTCCTTTCGCGAGCGCAATGGCCTCGTCCATGATGAATTTCCCATCGTCCCGCCGGTCGCGCTCGATTCTAAGAAGGAGGGCCTTCCCCGGCTTGAGAAGGGGGTAGTAGCGGTCGTAACACTCGGCGAAGACGATCCCCTCGGCGTGGAAGGTCTCGTCGTGGACCCCGAGGAAGGCGAGGCGCTTGCCGGCCTTCGTCATGATGGGCTTCACGCTTTCGACGAGGCAATAGACGAGGGCCCGGTCCTTGTAGACGCCTTCCGAAAGGGGAATGGCCCCGCTTTTGGCGATCTCCTCCTCGTAGGGAAGGAAGGGAGAGACCGAGACAATCATCCCGATGGCCTCTTCCTCGGCGTCCATGTCGATGAGCGGCTCGGCCTCCCGCCGATTGAGGGAAGGAGGAGCGATGTTCAGCTCGAGGAGGCATTCCATTCCCGTCTCGCCCCCGAAGAGGCTTGCGTATTGGATGGCTTGATAAGAAGAGGCCCGAAGGGTCGAGCGGGTTTCCCCGAGGAGGTCGAGGGCTCCGCTATCGGCGAGGGCGACGAGGTGCTCTTGCTTGAGGCCATAGGGGAGGAGGCGCCGGGCCAACTCGAAATAGTCCTTGAAGGGACCCTTCTTTCGCTCTTCCTCGATTCCCCGGACGATCGGGGATGGGAGGTGGCGGACGTAGGAAAGGGGCAAGGCAATCTTTTCGCCCCGCGGCTCGAAGCGGAAATAGGGGCCCTCGACGGAAGGGGAGGAAAGCCCAATCCCGAGTTCCCGCATCTCCGAAAGGGTGAGGTTGAAGCGCTGGTCATCGACGCTCAGGAAAGAGAGATATCCCGCGTAAAAAGCCTTCGGATAATGGGCTTTTAGGTAAGCAAGGTACATCGTGATGTAGGCGTAGGAAACGGCGTGGGACTTGTTGAAGCCGTA
>CASFWS010000011.1 GCA_949298295.1 uncultured Bacillota bacterium
CCCAACGATAAGGAGGGAAACAAGGAGGAAGGAATCCCCAGCCCCTTCCTTTTCATAGGTCCCGAGCAGAAGGAAAGAGGAAACGGCGAGGACGAAGGCGCTAAGGAGGAGAAGGGCCTTCCCCGGGGAAGGGAAGGAAAGGCCGCCTCCTTTCCGGTAGATGCCCTCGAGGATAATCTCGCAGGCGAAAAGGCAAAGGGCGAGGAGGGCAAAGGCCAAGGAGGCGGCGGAAAAGGAAAGGGGGAGCCCCTTGGAGGCATCGACCGCGAGGGCATAGGAAGAAAGCGCCGTCCCGAAGATGATAAGAAGCCCTCCGAAGGCGAGGAGAAGGCGGTAGGCGGCCGTCGAAAGAAGGTCATGGACATAGTCCCGGCCTTCTTCGTTCTTCCTAGGGTACCCAGATGAACGCATACCCAAGCGCAAGCCCCAAGACGAAGACGGAGAGATAGACGAAGAAGGAATCGCGGAAGTGCCCTTTCCGGAAGAGGGTGATGGGCCCAAGCCCGGCGTTCACGGCCAAGCCGGCCAGCATCGCCCCGAAGGGCAAGATCCCTTCCCCGGCGAGCTCGGCAATGAGAAGGGAGGAGGCGCAGGAAGGAATAAGCCCCACGAGGGCGGAAAATAACGGCGAGAGGTAAAGGTTCTGGCTGACGAAAGAAGCCATCGCTTCCTCCCCGACCCAGAGATAGAAGAGCATCCCGAAGAAAGAGGAGATGACGAAGCTATAGGCGAAGATCTTGAGGGAATGGAGGAGAGGGTGGACGAGGTGCTCATGCCAAAAGGAACTCTTTTCCCGGTGCTCCTCCCCGAGGTCGATCTCGTGGCCGCAGCAGCCGTGGGGATGGGCAAAGGAAGGGTCGTCCACCGCTTCCGGGACCATGTGGCGGCGGAAGAGGAAGTCGACGAGGTAGCCGAAAAGCATCCCGAAGACGATTTTGATGGCCAAAAGGGCATAGGGGTACCAGAAGCGCTCGGCGGTAAAATCGCTGAAGAGGGCGGGGAGGGCCTCGTCGGAGCAGGCGATGAAGACGGCGACCAAGGTGCCGGCCGTGACCTTGCCCTGGAGGTAGAGGTCGCTCGCGACGACGCTGACCCCGCACTGGGGGACAGCCCCGGCGAGGGAGCCAAGGAGGGGTGAGAGCCCCTTCCGCTTGGAAAGGAGGGCCGAGAGCTTCCCTTCCAGGAAGGAAAGGGCAAAGTAAATGACGAAGGCAAAGCCGAGGATCTTCAGGGAATCGAGGAAGGCATCGAGGATGACGCTTCCGTAGGTTATGTCGGCCGCCGAATGGAAAAACACACCGGTATTTTATCTTCTTCCCGGCCCTTAGGGAGAAAGGACGCTCGAAAGGAAGGGAAAAGAAGCAAAGAAGAGGCAAGCGGGCCTTCGGGGGTGTATTATCCCTACCATGAGCGAACTAGAAGAAAAGAACCAAGGAAACTGCGACTCCGATTGCTCCTCTTGCGGAGTCAAGGACTGCCCGGGCCGGAAGGCCATCGAGATCTTGAAGCCCCACGAAGGAACCTCCTTCAAGAAGACGATTGCCGTCCTTTCGGGAAAGGGCGGGGTCGGCAAGAGCCTCGTCTCGACCCTTTTGGCGAGCAAGATGGCAAGCCTTGGGAAGAAGGTGGCCCTCCTCGACGCCGACGTCACCGGCCCCTCGATTCCCCGCTCCTTCGGCTTTGGGGGGTACGAAGCCGAAGGAAGCGACGAAGGCATCCATCCGGCCGTCACCAAGAACGGCATCAAAATGATGAGCGCCAACCTCCTCATGGACGACCCGACCTCCCCGATCCTCTGGCGGGGAACCCTCGTCTCCTCCCTCGTGAGCCAGATGTACAACCTCGTCGAGTACGGGGAATGCGACTATCTCTTCATCGACATGCCGCCCGGCACCGGCGACGTCCCTCTCACCGTCTTCCAGCAGATCCACATCGACGGAGCCATCATGGTGACGACGCCCCAGGAGCTCGTCGAGCTCGTCGTCGAGAAGGCCGTCAACATGTGCAAGATGATGAACGTGCCGCTCCTCGGCCTCGTCGAGAACATGGCCTACGTCGAGTGCCCGCACTGCGGGGAGAAGATCTATCCCTTCGGAAAGGGCCGCTTCGAAGAAGTCGCCGCCTCCTACGGGATCGAGCCGTTCGATAGCCTCCCGATCACGCCGCGCCTCTCCTCCCTCATCGACGAAGGGAAGGCCGACGAATACCAAGGCGATGACCTAGCCAAAGCGGCCGCCGCCATCGAAAATCTCTAAGTCAAAAGAAAAAGGAAGCCCGCAAAACCGGCTTCCTTTTTTCGTTTTCCCTAAGCGAGCTTCTTCATGAGGCGGAGGATCGGCAGACAGCCTTCGACCAGTTCCTCGTGGCTTATCGTTCCATCGCGGAGGGCCGCAAGCATTTCCTTCAGCTCGTACTTCCCGCCCGGCATCACCATGTTGACCCCGGCCTTGAGGCACAAGGGGGCCTTGGCCTGCCCTTCCTTGACGTTGCCCCAGTCGGTCATGATGAGGCCGTCGTAGCCCCACTCCCCGCGGAGCAGGTCTTTCACGAGCCTCGCGTCATTGCTGACGTAGGTCCCGTTGAGGAGGTTATAGGAAGTCATGAGAGCGGAAGGATGCGCTTCTTTGACGACCTTCCGGAAAGCCTTCAGGTAGATTTCCCTTAGGGCCCGCTCGTTGACTTCCGAGGAATTCTTTTCCCGGTTGTCTTCCCGGTTGTTGCAGCAGAAATGCTTGATGCAGGCAGCCTTGTCCCCTTGGCTTTCGACCCCGCGGACGATGGCCGAAGCCATTTTGGCCGTGAGAAGAGGGTCTTCGCTATAGTACTCGAAGTTCCGCCCGCAAAGGGGATAGCGGACGATGTTCATCGCCGGGGCGAGCCAGACGTCCTGCCCGTAGTAGCGCAATTCCTCGGCCACCGCTTCGCCGACCCGGAAAAGAAGGTTCTGGTCCCAGCTGGCGGCCAATAAGGAAGCCGTTGGGAAGAAAGTCGGCTTCTGCTCGACGAGGCGAGCCTTTTTGCCGTGGCGGGAGACGATACGGTCGACCAGGCGGTAAAGGCTTTTGGCCACGATCATTTCCGAGGGTATCATGCCCGGAGCCGTGATTTTGCCGCTCGGCTCGACGTAGTAGCGCGGGAAGATCCGAAGCCCGGCCGGGCCGTCGCACATCGAGAAAGGCTCGAGGCCGTGCCGGCGGGCCGTCCGGCGGTCGACCTCCCCGCAGGCGCCCGGGCCGTCGAGGATCTTGTTTTCGACGAGGCCGCGGTCCCCGATGAGAAGCCTCGCCAAATCGCTGTCCTTCCAGCGGTTGAGGTAATGCTCTTCGGGTCCCGGTTCGGCTTTGGGCGCGGCAGCGGAATGGATGCGCGGCGCGAAAGCCCGAGGGTTAAGGACGAGGGCCGAATCGGGTTTCCGTTCCTCCCGCCGGACCGGGGGCGCTATTTCCTGGATGGCCTTGCGCCTGCCGTAGAGGGAAAGGCCTTTTTCAACGAGGATTCGCTTGGAAAGGAGAATTCGGCTGATCGCCTTGCTATTTGTCGAGGAATTGCCAAGCCGAAGGACATATTCTCCTTCCTCGAGGAGATAGGCTCCGGCTTCCTCGTCGAAGCTGGCCGCGTCTTCCATCGGGAAGCGGAGGAGGAGGCTCGCGGCCTCTCCCGGCATGAGAAGGGGCGTCTTGCCGAAGGCCATGAGGGATTGATATTCCTTGTCGATCGCCACTTTCGGAGCGGAAAGATATAGTTGGACGACTTCCTTTCCCGGGACCTCGGAGACGTTTTCGACCCGGACTTTGACGACGACATCGGTTCCTTCCAGCGAAGCCTCGCCTTTGATTTCGAACTTCGAATAGGAAAGGCCGTAGCCGAAAGGACAGGCGGCCGGTATCCCGAAGCTGTCATGGAAGCGATAGCCGACGTAGATGCCTTCGAGGTAGGGTTCCTTGTCGGCACGCCCCCGGCGGCCAAAGGTGGGGGTGGCGGGCAAATCATCGAGCGATTCGGGCCAAGAGACCGGGAGTTTGCCGGAGAAATTGATCTTTCCGAGCAAAAGGCGGACCAGGGCCAACGCCCCCATCCCGCCGGCCTGTCCCATGTAAACGATGGCATTTGGGGCATAGCTTTTGATCTCCGCAAGATCGATGGGACTCCCCACGTTCAAAACGATGACGAGCGCGGCATAGTTCGCCTTCAGAAGGGATAGGTCCTCCTTCTCCTGCTCGCTCAGGTAATAGTCGCCCTGCTTGGCTTCCCGGTCTTGCCCTTCGCCGGCTTGGCGGGAGAGAACGTAGACGGCCGTCAGGCCCGATGCCTCGGCCAGGTCGACGCTTTCGATCGGGGCCGACGGTTCGCCCTCCTTGACCGCCCACACGCGGGACAGGAGTTTGGCCCATTCGAAAACGAGGCAATCGCGGCCTGCCTCCTTGAGCCGGCGTTCCTTTTCGGCCTTGGCCGCTTCTTTCGCGGCAGCAAGGCGCGCGAAGTAGCCGCCGTCGCTCAAAACGATGCCCTCTTCGAGGAAGGCGTCTTTGACCGACAAGGGTTCGATGCCGTTGACCGTGCCCGAGCCGGTGCCGCCGGGATGGGCAAAGAGGGCGCCGGTGCCGAAAAGGGCAATCTTCGCGGCTTTTAGGGGCAAAGTTCCGTCATTTTGCAAAAGGACCATGCCTTCGCCGGCCGCCTCAAGCGCCAGATCGAGATGCGACCCGACTTTCTTTCTTTCCATCGCTGCTTCCTCCTAGGCCAAGGCCTTCTCGACGACGTCGACGTAAGGGGTCGGCTCCGGCCCGAAGGAGGAATCCTCTTCCCCGCCGGCCGTGACTTTCCCGAAGCGCACCCCCCAACCGCCGAAGTAGTTGAGGTACTCCTCGAAGTCGTTGTAATGGTTATAAGTATAGAAAAGATAATGGTTTTCGGAAGAGTGGACGAGGGAGCCGTCTTCTTCGTAACGGGCGTAAACGATCCGCGCGGCCCCGCGGCTGATCCTAGATCCGTCGTTATAAAGGCCCGAGTAGCCCGAAGCGGTCGTTCCGATGTCGAGCTCGTAATAGGTGAGATAGCCGCCCGGGCAGCCGTCGATATGGGGCAGTTCCGGCTCGTAGGGATAACGGGAGGTGTCACCTTTGAAGTGGGAATGGTTGACCCGGAGGTATTCGCCCCACATCGAGGTCCGGGGCGAGGCATCCTTGTCCGCGTCGTAGTTGGGCGGGAGTTCCTGGAAGGCATAGATGTAGGACGCGACTTCCTCGAGGGTAATGTAGGCCCCGGAGCGATAGATCTTTTCGTAAACGTTGCCTTCGGCGTCAAAGAGGCAATAGGTCGCTCCCCCGTCTTCATAAAGGCAGGTACTGTTCTTGACGTAGGTTGCGCCTTCCATCGGCTGGTTAGCTGCCTTGACGGTCTCCTTGTCGGGCACTTCGAGATTGCCGGACATCAGTCCTTCGAGGCTCCGGAAGTAAGCGTCCGCGGCCGAGGTGGCCGGAACATAGGTGTCATAGAAAGCATCGGCGTCGATCCCTTGGTAGGGATTCTCCTCTTCGGAGACGATTTCGATCGTCACCTGGTTCGACACTTCATTGAGGGTCTTGGCCTCGATGACGGCCGTCCCTTCCTTGAGGGCGGTGAAATAGCCTTTCGAAGTGATTTCGAAAAGGTCGCCGCCTTCGAGGGCTACGTACGAGAGAGTCTTCGCCTCGGCGGCCGAGAGGACGCTTCGGAGGTTAAAGGAGTCGCCCACCACTGCGACCGGGGAGGGGGTTCTCAGTTCGAAGGATGATTCCTCAGCTTCAAGGGAAGAAGAGATGGAGGACGAGCTTTCCTCAAGGCTTGAAAAGAAAGAGGAACTAGAGGAGTCAAGGTCGAGGAAATAGGAGCAAGAAGAAAGAAGAAGGGGCAAAACCGCCAGCAAAACCCCTTTGGCCCGTTTCATAAATGGTCCTTCTTACTTGGCGGAGCCCAAAAGGTCTTTCATGACAGCCTTGCGGGTAACAATGCCGATAAAAGTTCCTTGATCGTCGACGACCGGGACGTAGTTCTGCCCAGCGATCGTCGAATAGAGAGTCGTCGACTCGCATTCGATGGTAACCGGCACGATACTCCTCGAGGGGAGGATATTGCTGAGGGGGATATGTTCGAGGTCTTCAAAGGAGAGACGATTGTCCATCAGGTAATAGAGGAAGTCGCCTTCCCGCATCGAGTAGAGGTACTTGCCGCTTTTGCGGTCGATGACCGGGATCATCGTGTAACGATGCTCCTTCATTTTCTCAATGGCTTGGCGGACGGTGAAATCCCCGAAGAGGAAATCGACGTCCTTCTTGGGGGTGAGAAGAAATAGTACGTTCATACGACCCGATTATAAGACCCGAAAGCCCCTCTTAGCAGCACCAAAAACGTTGAGCGGATAAGTCGCCCTCTCCGCGAGCGGGTAGTATCATACCCTCGGAGGTTCATTATGAAGAAATATGCATTCCGGGTCGTCGGCATGAAGTGCGAAGGATGCCTCAAGAAGACGGAGCAGGCCCTCGCCTCGCTTCCTGGCGTCAAAACCGTCAAGGTCGACCTCGCGAGCGGCCTAAGCGAAGTCGAGGCCGAGGACTTCCTAGCCGAGGCCGAGCTTTCCAATGCCGTCATGGGCGTTGGCTTCGCCTATCTCCCCCTCTAAGCCGAAGGAGGAGACTCTTCAAGCAAAAGGCCCGGCAAAACCGGGCCTTTTTGTTAGGTTTCTCTATTTTTGGCTTGGTTCCTGCGGCTGGATGAGGAAGGGCGGGATGACGTCGTTGGGGTTCATTTTCCGGTCAAGATAGAGGGTGTAAGGGAAGCCGGCGCGGGTAGCGAAACGCCGCTTGACGTCAGCGTCGACCTCAATGGCCAAATCGTCTTCCCGCGCCTTTATCCGCTTTCCGATAGCCGCGTCGAGAATGTCGTAGAAGCCAATGAGGATAAGGGCGAAAGCGATCGTGATGATACCGATATAGCTTTGGGCGTAATTGACGAAAAGACCCAATTCGAAGTTGTTCCAGCCCGTATAGACCCCGATGATGTCCTCAAACGGCACCGATACTTCATAAGAGGCCGAAATCGCATTGGAATCGCCGCGGAAGGCGTAGCGCATTTCGCCGTCCCCGTTGCTTCCCATGTCGATGAGACGGTGGACGAAAACCGTGCCTTCAGCCCGGAAGGCATAGATGTCGTAGATATTCATTTCCTCGGCAGTGACGGTCTTCAATTCAATGAGCGAATAGGCCGGTATCTGGTTTTCGAGTCCTTCGTCGAACAAATAGTCGTTGGCCGTGTTCCTTTGCTCCATCGAACCTGTTTGGACGATCAGATAGCTTCGGTCTCCGATGAGGAAAGTGTCCCCCTGGGAACGGATGGAGATGGCAGCAACCATCAAAGCGAGAAAAGCGAGATAGAAAACGACAAGAACGGAATTCCCGACAATCTTCCAGACCCGGGCTTTGGCTTGGCCCTTGGCCCGGAACTCAAGAAAGGATGGCGCTTCCTTGGAGCCCGAATCGTATTCTTCCCCTGCCTTGGCGAAGAAGGCGCGATCGCGCCGCACCAAATCCTTCAGGATATACCGATCCTCAATCCGATAGTCGACCGCTTTTCGGAAATAGCGGTAATAAAGATAGAAGAGGCCGGCGAAGGCAAGGAAAAGGAGGACGATGACCGTTATCGCGACGGCCATTGAGACGTTTTCGACGCGCTCAGCACTCGAAATCAAGAATTCCGTTCTCATCGTTTCCCTCCTATGCATAGGCTGCCAACAGTTGGTCGTCGGCATTCGACCATCCGACATCCAACCGGTTGACTCTTTTCCATGCCAAGACATGGTTTTTCTTTATGACGAACTCGCCATTCTCCAAGGCCGTTGGCAAGGCGTATTGCCCGGAAACGACGTCATAGAGAATCCACGCCGTCGTTGCCCGCTCGTCGCTTGAGAGGGTGCCCTGCCGCTGATTCATGATTGCCCCAAGGGTCATGGATCCTTCGTTGGTAATGAAAGCGTCATCAAGACCGAGTGTATCCAGGAGGAAGTAACTCTGCGAACTGGTGTAGAAAGTGAAATCCTCGGATCCAGTATTGACATAGCCAGAACCGTTTTCCCAAGAACTATCCGAAGCAATCTTCACGAAAATGTTGTGGATGCGGTAGAAGTACAAATCAATTTTAAGGGAGGTTACGACTCCCTGGTCCGGAGAATAGTGGAACCTCAAATAGAAGTTGTATTCACCCGTACTTGGGACTTTAAAGACCGGCATCTGGTCAATCATCGAGCGCAATTCGGCGTTTTGGCTATAGGCAGTAGCCAGACTCATTGCTTCGTTTCCGCCTTCAGGGATGTAGGAAGCCTCCATGCTTCCGGCATTCGAAGCGCACCATTCGCTTAAAGTGAGCAGCGACCAATCGGCATTGAGTTGCCCATCCGGACCATACGATTTTGAAAGATAGTATTCCGTTCGTTCCTCAGTCACGACGGAGGATCCGTCGAAAGTCGAGTACTTCGCGATTACGACGGGAACGCCCTCGTCTGCGGCATTGGTGGGCTCACTTCCCGGGCCAATCGCTGCATCGGAATACGTGAGTTCGACAGGGCTCAAGGTGAAACGAGGCCTGTTTTGATCAATCCCGATGCTAAAGAAAGTCTGTGGAAGGACAATCGTCCCAAAGCCTGAAAGGTTGTAAGCAAACGTCCTCGAAGCATCCATCGTTACGTCTCGAACCTCGAATTCGTTAAGAATGTCCCCGCTCGAGGAAACAATCTGATTGAAGCTCGTGGAATATGGCGCTTCATTGTAAATTAGCGTCCCCGTTTCTCCCCCCAAAAGTTTGACGTCGAAAGTTTTTTCGACGACAAGATAGAAGTCGCATACATCAGCAACTATTTCACGAGCCGGAATGCCTCCGGTCGCTCGGTTGTCATACACAAAAGAGAACCCGAGATCTACTGCCTTGTATTGTCGGATATTCGCCGTAGATAAGATCTCATTGACGTTTTGGGCCCCAACGCGTGCATTACAAACAACATCTCCTGGACCTCTGCTCTCCCAAATATAATAGCCTTCCTGGAATGTTGACTGTACCAAAAATAGATAAATGTTATAACGGCCAACGGGCAAAGAAAGATCCGCCAGATTATAAGCAGTTCCATGGTATTGTTGATTAGAACCGCCATCATTGCTGATATATGTTGAATTGCCGTTTGAAGGAATACCCATCCAAGCCCCGAGCCACTTCGAACCGACACTTGACCTATTTATATCTATCCTCAAAACCGATGTCGCCTCATTGAAGTCCGGAGAATCGTCGGGATTCCCGCTCGCAGGGGCATTTATCGTGAGACCAGGCAGTCGATAGGCTTCGATGCCGTTGATGCTATGCGATGGATCATAAACGAAGTCAGTGGATGGAAGATTGTACGAGGTGGAATTCGCGTCCGTGGAAAAAGCAATCGCGTTTTTGGCCACGTACTCGTTCCCCTCTCGATATTCTTTCCCCGTGGAAAGGTAGGGATAGAAATTGATGACGCCGTTGTCGGCATAAGAATCATAAGTTTCTAACGCCAGGTTAAAATTCGGAATTTCATATCCTGAAAAGGGGTAGGTACCGGTAACCATACATTTATAAACCACGTCGCTCACTCGGGTCCAACTGGTGTCGGAATTGAATCCAGCATAAAAGTTCGGAACATCGGAGGCACCTTCGTCAATCAGCAGCCAGGAAAGGAAATGAATCAAGAAATTATGTTTGTCGACCAATCCCTCATTGGATTCTCCGGTATCTTTCTCGTCAGCGCATACGGGTACGCCGACGGCTTGAACCATTTCTTGGGTGATCATGCTGATGTTTCGGAAGGTAATGCAATTGTAAAAGGTGCCAGAAGCATCAGTAAGAGTTGCTACCGTCCCGCCCAATTCATTGATCAGGTCAACATCCAAGTCCCTGAAATAACCGAAATAATGGGAGTAGCCGTTAGCAGAATTGCCGCCAGTGACGTTGTAGTGCCTTTCCGGGCCATCTCCCACACTATCTCTGCCGCAATACTGGGCATAGAAATTCACGGTGTAGTATTTCGTATCGAAAACATTCGAGTCGGCTGCCGGATCGCCGAAAATGAAGTTTTCCCGGATATTGTCAGCGCTTGGATCAACGCTTTCGCTAGCGCTGTCATCCTCGCTGAAGGCAAAGAAAGAATAGCCGGCTCCGGCAACGGTGACGGACAGTGCCAACATTCCCACCAATATGTACTTAGCCTTGGAAAAGATCATTCGACAACATTCTCCACGTGAACGGTAAGGTAATGGTTCGCTCCACAGCCGTTTCTAGAATTCATGAATTCCGCCCACGATTCGCTTTCCGTCGGCTTCGTTCCGGTTCTCCATCTAAATTCGGGAGAGAGAAAGAAGTTGTATGAGTGGGCATAACCGATTTCAGCAACCGATGCTTCCTCCCACGCCGTAGAGGCTTCGGACACCGTGTAAGTAATGCTTTGCAGAAGGGAAGATTCGGCATGTTCCTTGAACTGAATCGAATCAAAACACGCACAAGAGCAAGAGAGCTCAAAGTCGATAAGAAGAGAGTTCGGATCGAGAGGAAGGTAGAGGCTTGAAAGGCGACAAGAGATTTGACCCGTCGAGAGGCTCACGCCGACTTCCTCGTCAAACCGGGACCCGATTCCGCCTTGATCAAAGACGATTCGATAGCCGTCATAGCCCACGGGCGGCAATATTTCCAAATCAAGCGGAGTGGTACTCACGCCCGAAACATCGAGGTTGCCAATCGCCTGCTCTTCATTGGCCAACGTCGCCTCAGGCAAAGCGAACAGCCAGAGCGAATAGCCGACGCTCGTAAGAGCGCCAAAGCTCAATAAAGGAGCGACAAAAAGACGAAATATCCGTTGAATACGAAGATTCATCTCATGTCGCTCCTATAACGATTCAAATAGGGGTTTACCTATTGATTAAGGGTGAAGGTGGTTTCGACGGTGAAGACAAAGGCAATCTTCTGAGCGGAAGTGTACGACTCGGACTCCGCGTCATAGGAAAGGCCCAGATCCGAAAGCATGCTCTGATACTCGCCAAGATTGCCCGGCTTATTCGTATAAACCCAAGAAGTCGGTTTAAAGGCGACGTTATGATTGATATAGGAAGTCCCGTCGCCGGAAGCAAGCCCACTGACGAGCTGATCAGTCACGACCGTTTGGCTCCCCTCAGGCATGGTGACCGAATCGGCAAGGTCGATGTAACTCAAAATTTTCCCATCCGAGACATTCTGGAGTTCAAGCGAATAGGTAACGGTCACGGAGTAGTTGCTATAGGCCGTGGCATCATCCGAAGAAATGCTCCATTGGAAGCTCAAGCCATTGGCATTGAGAGCATCGGTGACCGTCGAATCGCCTTGCCAAGCAAAGGTGATGCCGGCCTCGTTGTTGGTAGCGTTGGACACGCCGCCCTGATCAAGGGTCAGAGCGAAGGACGGAGCGGAAACCTCAGTGAAAGTGTCATCGGAAATGTATCCGAGTTTGAGGCTCACGGTCGGTCCGGTCGTTTCATCGCCGGCGATGATGGCCGAACCGGTCGCGTTCTTTGTGGCAGAAGTCGTATTTCCGAAAACCCAGGTCGAGAAACCGGCACCAACGATGGCAAGGCCAGCAAGAACCGGGAGGACGAAAGTTGCGTATTTGTTATGCATGGTAGTTTTCCTTTCTAACATTGAGGCAATTGCTGATTCGCCGCGGCCTCCAAACCAAACAGGTCTTCGTATTCGCGACGCGGCCTTTGCCTCCTCCAACGAGCGAAGCACCGAGAATCGAGGCCGCCGGATCCGTTCAAGCCGGACATGACCAATTCAAGTTTCCTTTTTCCTTATTACCTCCGAGGCGCGCGTAGTCTAAAACTTAACCCCCCCCCCCACGGAATCAGGAAGTGCCGGCCTTTCCGGCGCCGATTGCTTGCCCTAAAGGAATACCTTAACATTCGGTTACCGGACCAACGGAACAAGAAAACGACGATGGTAAAGGGCGTTTTCGTTTTCCCGTCCTAAAACATTGACACATTTAAAAATACTTATCTTATGCATAGGGCGTATGGTTTTTATGCAAATATACAATTGTCTGATTGGGCATTTCGCCCGCTACATCGGGGGATGTCCTTGAACTGTTAAGACAAAGAAATCGCGAAAGTAGTCTTCAAAACGAAATGCGGTTGCACTTTTTTGCCTGGATTCCTGTCCGGATTCTCATTTTGGACCGGGTGTAACTTTCAAGAGAAGTCAGAGCCGCCTATAGGCTCATCGGGGTAACGGAATTGTCCTTAGGCAATCCGTAGTTCCACTTCGATGTCCTCAAAGGGCTCGCTTGAGGCAATTGCCAAGGTCAAATCGTCGATTTCCTTCGTAAAAAGGCGGTCCTTTTCTCGAAATACTTGGATGGATGAAGGAATGAACCCCGTTCCGCCTTCGCGTTTGAATAGAGCTTCCTTCGCCGCGAAAAGGGAAGCGGTCGACCATTTGGAGTTTCTTTCCTCCGCGGTCGAGATGCTCTCCCGCAGGCGTTTGGAAAGGCGTTGGTCGCTGCTCAGAACAAGATCAATCCCAACCGGGAACGAGGCGATAGCGACCCCCACATAACCGCCTTCGTGGGTCAAGGAGAATGAAACCCCTTCCCCCGCCCATTGCCCGGAAGGAAGGAGACGGGGGTGGACATCCTCAAGGGGCCGGCCTTCCAGTTCGAAGGCATCGGAAAGGAGAATCCACACCGCTTCCATTTCCTTCTTTCGGTAGGGGTTCCGCATTGAAAGAAGCTGCCTCTTTCGCTCTTCCGGGACATAAACCTGCTTAGTCAGCATTCCTTCGTCCCATTTCCGCAAATAGACAGCGATCCGCCTTTTCTTCATGCGACAAACCATCTTGCCAACGAAGGGCTTCGTGGCTATCATATCCCGGCCGGCGGATATGGTGAAGCGGTTTAACACAACCGGCTGTGAACCGGTGATGCGCGGGTTCGATTCCCGTTATCCGCCCCAACCAGCGAAAAGCCCCGATTGCATCGGGGTCTTTATTTTTTTGGAGACACTTTTGGAGACACTTTCTACGGAAGAAAGGGGCCGGCAATTAAGGGTGGCTCGCTCCCCTATTCCCGAATATCCCGAATTGGCTGATCGTTGGCTGACGGTTCGCCATCTAGGATACTCCGCGCAGCTGGCCGCCCAATTCAAGGGGCGGAGCATCACATCAATCGAAATCCGAGAAAAGAAAGTCTTTGCCCAGACCCTAGCAACACGGGCCGCTCTATGGGCTTAGCCTAGGGCGAGTCACTGGCAAAACCATTCAAAGTCACGGGTTCTCCTTAGATCCGTTCGACGTTGCCTAACGAACGGAAATCCATGAGAATTGGCAGCAAAAGGGCCATATGTTGACCGAAAACAAGGTAACAGTGGAATCGTAAGCCGACGGATGTTTGAATATGGCCATAAGGAGCGAATCACCATGAAACGGGTTCTTGCCATCTCCCTCTTGTTCATTCCCCTTCTTCTATCCGGTTGTACCGAGGAAGGTCCCGTCGCCTCCTCTTCCGGGCCGGAAACGGAATCATCTTCTTCTGAAATATCCTCATCGGGGGAAATCGACGATGTCGACTATTCCATCGTCACAGAGTCCGAATACGGTTTTCTCACCCTTCCTAAGGAAAGATATGACTTTGCCACCATCAAGGAAAACGACAACTACCCCCCGGCGGCCGAGGTCGAGATCGCCTGCGATTGGAACTACGTCACCTTCCTCAACGAAAACTACACGAAAATCCTCATCGAGAACGAGGCGGCGGTTCCTTCCTCCGCGGTCTCTTACTCGACCCGGGATAGCCTCAGCGGAACCGGCGGCAGCAGCGAAATCGAAGCCATCGTCCTCACCATCGACCGCTCGCTCATCCAGCCGGGAACGACCCGCATCCGCTTCGAGACCCGCCCCGGGAACGGGGTGTCCACGACCAAGGTGTTCACCGTCTGCTTCGAAGTCAAGGTCTATCCCTACGGGGGAATCGAAGTCCCGACCTACGACGTCAATCTCAAAGTCGACCTTTCGTGGCTGAATGACCTCATGCCGGAAATCGAAGGGGCCACCGCTCTTACCTTCACCCTTTCCGACAGCGAGGAAATCCTACGGCTATTCGGCCGACGGGCTCTTAAGCGAAGACCTTCCGCTCGAAGGCTCCTTTGGGTCCCTGGAGTTCGCCGGCATCAAATGGGCGGCCGGCCACGTCTACGAAGCTTGGCTTTTCATCGACAACGAGGATTTCAGCGCCCGCCGCTGGTACCCGATCAAGGAAGCCTCCCCTTCCCCCGACTACGCCATCACCGTCAATCCGACCGGGGACTCGACGATCGAGGTCGAAGGCGACTGCACGATCGAGGCCGTCCTCTTCGAAGGGGTCTAAGGGAAAGAGGCAAAGGCCGCCGGGGCGCCCGGCGGCCTTTTCATTTCCCCTCGTTATCGTAGTTCTGGCTTTTCCGGGCCAGGAGGTATCCGGCCTGGCCCCTCCGGGAAGAACGCCAATCGCCGTTCAAGGGAAGGGACGAGGGAAGAGTAGGTAACTCATTATCCCTTTCCTGGCGGTCGGCTATCGCCTCGATCCGCCCGAGGCTCAGCCGGTGCTTATCCACTTCGTCGACGAGGTTCTTTCCTTTCTTTAAGGCGAGGGCTTCCCGAGGAATCGAGCCGCTTTGGACGAGGGAGAGCTTGGCAAGGGCCGGGCCGGCCATCTCGTAGAGGACCGAGGAGCAAAGGATGACGGAAAGGAAGGTGTCGCCCATTGAGGAAGGAAGCATCCGCTCCCCAAGGAAGGCCAGCCCGATGGCCACCCCGGCCTGCGGGGCCAAGGCGAGGCCGAGGTAGTTCCTCGTCTTTTTGGTCGTCTTCATGAGGGCGCAGCCGGCGAAGGCCCCGAGGTATTTCCCGCCCATCCGGACCAGGAAGTAGACGACCCCGACCAGCCCGATGGTCAGGAAGGAGGAGAAATCCATGTTGGCGCCGCTCATGACGAAGAAGAGAAGCATGATCGGCGGGTCGAAGTGATCGACGTATTTGAAGAGCTTCTCGTCCTTGGTGAGGTTGACGTAGGTTGCCCCGAAGACCATGCAGGAGAGAAGGGGCGAGACATCGAGAAGGATGGCCCCGCCGCTGATGAGGGCGATGATGGCCACGGCGATGATGAGGCGGCTATTCGGCGAGCGCCCCTTCACGAGGAAGGAAAGGAAGAGGCCGGAGAGGAAGCCGATGGCCAGGAAAAGGAGGTTATAGAGGACCGGGGTGAGAATCGAGAGGGCGTCGAGGTTCCCGCTCGAGGTCCCCTCGACGATAGCCGAGGCAATTGAGAAGCAAAGGAGGCAGACGACGTCGTCGAGAGCGACGACTTGGAGGAGGACGTCGACGAATTCTCCCTTCGCGTCGTACTGGTTGATGGTCATGAGGGTCGAGGCCGGGGCCGTCGCCGTGGCAATAGCCCCAAGAAGGAGGGCAAAGCCCCACCCGAGGTCGGGGAAGAAGGCTCCCACGGCCAAGGTGACGAGAATCCCGGCGACCAAGGCCTCGAGGATGGTAATGACGATGACCCGGGGACCGCTTTTCTTCAGGACTTCCTTCTTGAAGAACTTCCCGACCCCGAAGGCGATGAAGCCGAGGGCAAGGTCGCTTAGGAAAGACATTCCCTCGAGGACGTCCGGGGGAACGAGGTCGAGGAGGAAGGGGCCGATGAGGATGCCGGAAACGATGTAGCCGGTGACATTGGGAAGGCGGAACAGTTTGGAAACCCGGGAGAGGAGGAAGCCGGCCAGGAACATGATGGCAAGGGCGATGAGAGTCGTCGCCGCCCCCATTCCTTCGTAAAATCCATAGAGCTTGAGATTCATCTTCTTTCCTCCTTTCCTTCGAGCGAAGGCAGCCATATGATAGGAAGGAAGAAGATAAGCAAAGTTTATAGGTTTTTATGGCTTCATAATGCTTGCTTATGGAGGTATCCAAGATGGTCGATCCGAAGCTCCTGACCCTCATCGAAGTCGAGAAGCGAAACGGCTTCACCGCGGCGGCTAAGGCCCTGAACCTGACCCAGCCGGCCGTGAGCCAGCATATCCGCCTTCTCGAAAAGGAAAACGGCATCCGCATCTTCAACAAGGTCGGCGGCTATCTCCGCCTTACCCCCGAAGGGGAAATCCTCCTCCGCTACGCCAAGCGGATCGTTTCCGTCTATTCCGACCTTGCCTCCAAGCTCAAGGACGAGGCAGCCGGAAGGAAGGGCTATATCGTCGGGATCACACATAC
>CASFWS010000012.1 GCA_949298295.1 uncultured Bacillota bacterium
CATCAATAAGCACCTGAGCGTCCTTTCCTTCATCGTCGCCTTGTAGCCTTCGAGCCCGATGACCGAGAGTTTCATCAGCCACTTCCCCGGGGTTCGAACGTCCTTCGAGACCATCGGGACGAGGAAGAAGACGAGGAAGGCAAAAGGAAGGTAGGCCGGAAGAAGGGCGAGCCAGGCGTTGCTGTTCAGGCGGCTTACGATGCTATTGTAATAGGTCTGGGTCGGGTTCTCGTCGCTTCCGATGGCAAGCGATACAGCCTTCCCATAGACTCCGAGGTCGCCATAGGAGGAACCGCCCTTATCGAGGTCAAAGAAGTAAAGGGCCAGTTCCTTGAGGGTTTCCTCGTCCCCAGCGTCGGCCCGTTCAGCGTAGCGGTCCTGAAGGACCGGCCGGGCCGAAAAGTCGGCCTCGTCCCCGCTTTCGAGGAGAGCGTACTTGAAGTACTCGGAGTCCCCGGACAAGGCGCTTTCGCTCACGCCGTTCCGCTCGATCGCGGAAGCGACCTCGTCGCGGGTCGGGAGGCCGAGGAAGTTCTGGGCGAAGTAATCGGAATAGCCGTAGGAGGCAAATTCCCCGACATTGGCCGTCTCGCCGTTGGAAAGGGTATAGGTAAGAGGCTGGAAGAGGCCGTCGCTTTCTTCGTACGTCGGAAGAACCTCGACGACATAGTGCCAGGAAAGGTCGTAATAAGCCTCGTAGGTTTCCTTTCCCTCGGGGAGCTTGTCGTAGGCGTAATCGCTTTCGCTCGAAGAGCCTTCCGGATAGGCTGAAGGACCGTCCGGGTCGAAGGAATAAAGGTAATAGTTCCCGTCCTGTCCTTCCCGGAAAAGGCCGGTCGCCACTTGGTAGGCCCGTAGATCGGCCGTCAGGGCGTCGTTACCGAGGGCATCGGCCATCGCCGGGCCGATGAGGAACTGGGAAAGGAGGAAGAGGAAGAGGCCGGCTTCTTTGATGCTAGCGTCCATAACGAGTTAATCTTATACAAGTCTCGGCGAAAGGCAAAAAGAACGAAGGAAAACTTTGTTTTGTTGGCGCAAAAGAAAAGGCCTCGGGAAGCCCCGAGGCCTAGGCAATCAGCTGTCCGAGGGCCTTCGCTTAGTGAAGGATCTCGGTGACGGTGCCGGCACCGACGGTCCTGCCACCCTCGCGGATGGAGAACTTGGTGCCCTTTTCAAGAGCGACCGGATGGATGAGCTGGACCGTGAAGGTGACGTTGTCGCCCGGCATGACCATCGCGACGTCGGCCGGAAGGGTGATGTCGCCGGTGATGTCGGTCGTCCGGAAGAAGAACTGCGGACGGTAGCCATTGATGAAGGCCGTGTGGCGGCCGCCTTCTTCCTTGGTGAGGACGTAGACCGCCGCGGTGAACTTGTCGTGCGGGACGATGGAGCCCGGTTTGGCAAGGACCTGGCCACGCTCGACCTGGTCGTGGGTGATGCCACGGAGGAGGGCGCCGATGTTGTCGCCGCCCTGGGCGAAGTCGAGGGTCTTGCGGAACATCTCGAGGCCGGTGACGACGGTCTTCTGGGTCGGCTTGATGCCAACGATCTCAGCATCGTCGTTGATCTTGATCATGCCACGCTCGACACGGCCGGTGACGACGGTGCCGCGGCCGGAGATCGTAAGGACGTCTTCGATCGGCATGAGGAAGGGCTTGTCGGTGTCGCGCTCGGGATCCGGGACGTAGGTGTCAAGGGCATTGAGGAGGTCCCAGATGCACTTGGCATCGGCCTCGTCGGCGCTCTTGGCCTGGCCGGCCTTGAGGGCAGAGCCGCGGACGACGGGGATGTCATCGCCCGGGAAGCCGTACTTCGTGAGAAGGTCGCGGACGTCCATCTCGACGATGTCGACGAGCTCGGGGTCGTCGACCATGTCGCACTTGTTGAGGAAGACGATGATGTAAGGAACGCCGACCTGACGGGCAAGAAGGACGTGCTCGCGGGTCTGCGGCATGACGCCGTCGGTGGCGGCGACAACGAGGATGGCGGCGTCCATCTGGGCCGCGCCGGTGATCATGTTCTTGACGTAGTCAGCGTGCCCCGGGCAGTCGACGTGGGCGTAGTGGCGCTTATCGGTCTCGTACTCGACGTGGGCCGTGTTGATCGTGATGCCACGGGCCTTTTCTTCGGGGTTGGCATCGATCTGGTCGTAGGCCATGTCCTTGGCGAAGCCCTTCTGGGCGAGGACGTGGGTGATGGCCGCGGTAAGGGTGGTCTTGCCGTGGTCGACGTGGCCGATGGTGCCGACGTTGACGTGGACGCGGTCACGGTTGAACTTTTCTTTTGCCATTTTGCAATTTCCTCCAAATGGTTTCTTGAAACGCGCTAGTTATGATAGAGCAACGCTTTTTCAAAGGCAACTTCGTTGAGACCTTTTTTAGCGCATCGACATGTTGCTCTTCTTCACGATTTCGTCCTGGATGTAACGCGGGGTCTCTCCGTAGTGGTCGAAGGTCATCGTGAAGTTGCCGCGTCCCTGGGTCAGGGAGCGGAGGTCGGTGACGTAGCCGAACATCTCGGCGAGGGGGACGAGGCAGGAGACGACCTTGGCGTTGCCGCGCTGGGTCTCGCCGTTGAGCTGGCCCCTCCGGCGGGAGATGTCGCCGATGACGTCGCCGTAGTATTGGTCGGGGACGGTGATGTCGACCTTCATGATCGGCTCGAGGACGACGGGGTCGCACTTGGGGGCCGCTTCCTTGAGGGCAAGGGAGGCCGCGATCTTATAGGCAGCCTCCGAAGAGTCGACGTCGTGGTAGGACCCATCGTAAAGGGTCGCCTTGATGTCGATGGCCGGGAAGCCGGCGACGAGGCCGCGGTTGAGGGCTTCCTCGAGGCCTTGCTGGGTCGGCTTGATGAACTCCTTCGGGACGGCGCCGCCGACGATGGCATCGACGAACTCGAAGCCCTTGCCGGGGTTCGGCTCGAAGCGGATGTAGACATCGCCATACTGGCCGTGGCCGCCGGTCTGTTTGATGTAGCGGCCTTCGGCCTCGCCCGTCTTGCGGATCGTCTCGCGGTAGTTGACCTGCGGGGCACCGACGTTGACATCGACACTGAATTCGCGGCGCATCCGCTCGACGAGGATGTCGAGCTGGAGCTCGCCGACGCCGCCGATGATCGTCTGCCCGGTTTCCTGGTTGGTATGAACGCGGAAGGTCGGGTCTTCCTCGGCCAGCTTCTGGAGGGCGTTGTTCATCTTCTCCATGTCGGCCTTCGTCTTCGGCTCGACCGCCTCTTCGAGAACCGGTTCGGGGAACTCGAGGCGCTCGAGGACGACGGGGGTGTTCACGTCGGTGAGGGAGTCGCCGGTCGTCGTGTTCTTGAGGCCGACGACGGCGCCGATCTCGCCGGCGTGGAGGACGCTGACTTCCTGCCGCTTGTTGGCGTGCATGAGAACGAGGCGCGAGATGCGCTCCTGGACGTTCCTCGAGCTATTGAGGACGTAGGAGCCGCTCTTCAAGGAGCCCTGGTAGACGCGGACATAGGCCAGACGCCCGATGAAGGGGTCGGTCGCGATCTTGAAGGCGAGGCCCACGAAGGGGGCATCGTCAGTCGTCTTGCAGGTGTATTCCTCGCCCTCGAGCTCGCCCTTTTCGCCCGGGATGTCGAGCGGGGAAGGGAGATAGTCGATGACGGCATCGAGCAGGGGCTGGACGCCCTTGTTCTTGAAGGCGGTGCCGCAGAGGACCGGGAAGAAGGAGTCATGGATGACGGCCTTCCGGATGGTCTTCTTGATGAGCTCGACGGAAGGTTCCTTGCCGTCGAGGACCTCCATCATGAGCTCCTCGTTATAGTCGGCGAGGGTCTCGAGGAGGATTTGGTGGTACTTCTCGGCCTTGGCTTTGACTTCCTCGGGGATCTCGACGATCGTCGGGGCTTCGTCCTTGGACTGGGAGTACATGATGGCGTTCATCTTGACGAGGTCGACCATCCCGGTGAAGCCGCTTTCGCGGCCGATCGGGAACTGGATGGCCGCGTATTTGACCCCAAGGCGTTCCTTGAGGGTATCGAGGCACATCTCGAAGTCGGCGCCGATGGCGTCCATCTTGTTGCAGAAGACGATCCGGGGGACGTTGTACTTGTCGGCCTGGCGCCAGACGGTTTCGGTCTGCGGCTCGACGCCGTTTTTGGAGTCGAGGACGGTGACCGCGCCGTCGAGGACGCGGAGGGAACGCTCGACTTCGACGGTGAAGTCGACGTGCCCCGGAGTGTCGATGATGTTGATCCGGTGGCCGTTCCAGAAGCAGGTCGTCGCGCTCGAGGTGATGGTGATGCCCCGCTCCTGCTCCTCTTCCATCCAGTCCATGACGGCGGTGCCTTCGTGGACTTCGCCGATCTTGTGGGTCCGGCCGGTGTAGTAGAGGATGCGCTCGGTCGTCGTCGTCTTGCCGGCATCGATGTGGGCCATGATGCCGATGTTGCGGGTATGGGGAAGGTCGTAGGTTTCCGAATCTTTGATCAGGTCTTCGTTGTTGGCCATGCTATGTTTCCTCCCCTCTTACCAGCGATAGTGGGCGTAGGCCTTGTTGGCCTCGGCCATCTTGTGGACTTCTTCCTTCCTCCGCACCGAGGCTCCGGTGCCGTTGGCGGCGTCGATGATCTCGGCGGCCAGCTTCTCTTCCATCGTCTTTTCGCCGCGGAGGCGCGAATAGGTGACGAGCCAGCGGAGGCCGAGGGTCTGCTTCCGTTCGGGGGAGACCTCGACCGGGACCTGGTAGTTGCTGGCGCCGATCCGGCGGACCTTGAGCTCGACTTCCGGCATGATGTTGCCAATGGCGGTCGCGAAGACGTCGATGGCCGGCTTGCCGGTGCGTTCCTCGATCAGCTTGAACGAGTGGTAGATAATCGTCTGGCTCGTGCCCCGCTTCCCGTCGAACATGACGCGGTTGATGAGGCGGGTGACGAGCTTCGAGTTGTAAACGGGATCAGGAAGGACGTCCCGTTTTTCGGTTTTTCCCTTGCGTGACATTTCCTATCTCCTTACTTGTTTTCCTTCGGCTTCTTGGTGCCGTAGAGGCTCCGGCCCTGCCGGCGGGCTTCGATCCCGGCGCAGTCGAGGCAGCCGCGGATGATGTGGTAACGAACGCCCGGAAGGTCCTTGACCCGGCCCCCGCGGATCATGACCGTGGAGTGCTCCTGGAGGTTATGGCCTTCCCCGCCGATGTAGGCGGTGACTTCGTAGCCGTTGCTGAGCTTGACCCTGGCGTACTTCCGCATGGCGGAGTTCGGTTTCTTCGGGGTCATGGTGCCGACCCGGGTGCAGACCCCGCGCTTCTGGGCGCTGGGCTGGGAGGTCGAGCGTTTGGTGAGGGCGTTCCACCGCTTGCCGAGGGCCGGGCTCTTGCTCTTGACCCGGGACGTCTCGCGGCCTTGCCTCACGAGTTGATTGATGGTAGGCATCGCTTTTCTCCTTACTGAAACTAGACGCTTTCTTTCTAGTGTCCGGGCAAGAATATAGGGCCCGGCAAAAGTGAAGTCAACACCGACTTTCGGCCCTATATGACACGCCGGGCAACGTGGAGCCTTTCACGCTGCGTTTTCCCCTTTCTTTCGATGAAAGCGTTTTCCTTTTTTCTAAGGAAAGGAAAAGGCCCTGGCGGAGGGCCAGGGCCTAAGGATGAGAGGGGGAATCAGTCGCCGATCCGTTCGTGGGCTTCCACGTACTGGGCCTTGACCCGTTCCATGTCGCCCTCGACGCTGAAGCCGGCGAGTTTATCCTCTTCCTCTTCGTCCCCGAGGAGGCCGGTCCCGGCCGGGATGAGCTTCCCGGTGATGACGTTCTCCTTGAGGCCGTGGAGAGGATCGGTCTTCGCCTTGATGGCGGCGTCGGTGAGGACGCGGGTCGTCTCCTGGAAGGAGGCGGCCGAGAGGAAGGACTCCGTCTCGAGGGCGGCCTTGGTGATGCCGAGGACAAGGGGCTGGCCAAGGGCCGGGCGCTTGCCTTCCTCGAGAGCCTTCTGGTTGGCTTCGGTGTAGCGTTCGACGTCCACCTTGAGCCCCGGAAGGAGGTCGGTGTCCCCGGCGTCGATGATCATCATCTTCCGAAGCATCTGGCGGATGATGACCTCGAGGTGCTTGTCGGAGATGCCGATGCCCTGGGCGGCGTAGACCTTCTGGATTTCCTTGATGAGGTAGACCTCGACTTTCTCGACGTCGGCCTTCTCGAGGAGGTCCTTCGGGTTGATGGCGCCTTCGGTGATCTTGCCGCCGGCCTCGACGAAGTCGCCCTTCTTGACGCGGAGGCGGACCCCGTAGCCGGTAAGCAGCTCCGCCGTTTCCGGCGTCGGGCTCTCCTCGGTCTTGGCGCTCGTCGAGGTGATCTTCACCTTATAGCGCCCGTTGTCCTGGGTCTCGATGTCGTCGATTGTCGCGTCGAAGGGGCAGATGAGGGCCTCCCCTTTCGGGTTGCGGGCCTCGACGAGCTCCTGGACACGGGGAAGACCTTGGGTGATGTCGGTCCCGGCCATGCCGCCGGTGTGGAAGACCCGCATCGTGAGCTGGGTGCCCGGCTCGCCGATCGACTGGGCGGCCATGATGCCGACGGCCTCGCCCATCTCGACGAGGCGGCCGGTCGCCATGTTGCGGCCGTAGCAGTGCTGGCAAACCCCGTCCTTCGTCGCGCAGGTGAAGAGAGAACGGATCTCGACTTCCGTGATTCCGGCCTTGACGATGGCCTTGGCTTGCTCGTCGCTGATCATCGTGTTGGCGGAGACGATGACCTCGCCGGTATCCGGGTTCACGACGTCATGCATCGCGAAGCGGCCGGAGAGGCGGCTTTCGAGGGTGACGATGACCTCGTTCCGGGAGGTGTCGCGGATTTCGCGGACCTTGAAGCCGTGGTCGCAATGGCAATCCTCTTCGCGGACGACGACGTCTTGGGCGACGTCGACGAGCCGGCGGGTGAGGTAGCCCGAGTCGGCCGTCTTAAGGGCCGTGTCGGCCCCGCCCTTACGGGCGCCGTGGGTGTTGATGAAGAATTCGGCGACCGTCATGCCCTCCCGGTAGGAGGAGGTGATCGGAAGCTCGATGACTTCGTTCTTCGGGTTGGCGACGCAGCCTTTCATGCCGATCAGCTGCTTGAAGTTGTCAAGAGAGCCCCGGGCCCCGGAGTCCGACATGATGACCAGCGGGTTCCGCTTGTCGCGGGCAAGGAAGGAGCGGACCTTTTCCTTGACCTCGTCGGTGACCTTCGACCAGGTGTCGGCGACGGCCTTATGGCGTTCGGCCTCGGTGTAGAAGCCTTCGAGGGCCAAGGCGTTGATCTTGTCGACCCGCTTCTGCCCGGCTTCGATGTCCGCCTTCTTCTCCTCGAAGGTGTTGATGTCGCTGATCGCGACGGTCACCGAGGAGACGGTCGAGTACTTGAAGCCCTGGTCCTTGATCTTGTCGAGGATGGCGCTCGTTTTCGAGGGGCGCCAGGCCGTCGAGGTCGGGTCGGACATGTCGTAACGATGGAAAACCATGTCGATGATGGTCCCGAGTTCCTTCTTCTTGATCGGCGCGTGGACGGGGCGGGAAGCGATCTCGGCTTTGAGGTCGGTGCCTTTGGGGACGAACCAGCTTTCGATCGTCTTTACGTCGGTCGTCGGCTTGTCGCCGTTCACGAAGGGGAAGTCGGAGGGGAAGATCTCGTTGAAGATGACCTTGCCCGGGGTGGTGAGAAGGTACATGTCCTTCACGCTCAAAGGGAGGCCGCACTTCCCCATGTCCTCGCCGAAGTCCTTATGGAGGGAGGAGGCGCGGATGGCGATCCTCGCGTGGAGGGCGATCATCCCGGTCTCGTAGGCGTCGATGACTTCCTGGACGGAAGAGAAGGCCTTCCCCTCAAGGGTGGCAAAGCGCCGGTATTTCTCGATTTCCTCCTCGTTGGCCGCCTTCTCCTCCTCGCCGTGGATGGCAATCTTGGAAAGGTCTTCGGCCCGGTCGAGGAAGTCCTGAGAAGTCTCTTCGAGGGTCAGGTAGTAGTTGCCAAGGACCATGTCCTGGCTCGGGATGACGATCGGCTTGCCGTCTTTCGGGCCGAGGATGTTGTTGCTGGCGAGCATAAGCTCCACCGCTTCTTGCTGGGCTTCCTTCCCAAGGGGGACGTGGACGGCCATCTGGTCGCCGTCGAAGTCGGCGTTGAAGCCGGTGCAGACGAGCGGGTGAAGACGGATGGCGTGCCCGTCGACGAGCTTGGGCTGGAAGGCTTGGATACCGAGCCGGTGGAGGGTCGGGGCCCGGTTGAGAAGGACCGGGTGCTCGCCGATGATTTCCTCGATGATCTTATAAACGACGGGGTCGCCCCGGTCGATGATCTTGTCGGCTTGCTTATGGGCGTTGACGAGGCCGCGCTTGATGAGGATGGCCGCGATGAAGGGGCGTAGGAGCTGGATGGCCATCTCCCGCGGGAGCCCGCACTGGTACATCTTGAGGTCGGGGCCGACGGCGATAACCGAACGCCCGGAGTAGTCGACACGCTTCCCGAGGAGGTTCTGCCGGAAGCGGCCTTGCTTGCCCTTGAGGCCGCTGGAAAGCGACTTGAGGGGGCGCCCGGAGGGACCGGTCACCGGCTTGTTCCGGCGGCCGTTGTCGACGAGGGCGTCGACGGCTTCCTGAAGCATCCGCTTCTCGTTCATCAAGATGACGTAAGGAGCGCTCATGTCGATGAGCTTCTTGAGACGGGTGTTCCGGGAGATGACGCGCCGGTAGAGATCGTTGAGGTCGCTCACCGCGAAGCGCCCGCCGTCGAGCTGGAGCATCGGGCGGAGGTCGGGCGGGATGACCGGGATGACGTCGAGGATCATCCATTCCGGGAGCTGGTGGGAATCCCGGAAGGCCTGGACGACCTCGAGGCGCTTGGCGAGCTTGACCCGCTTCTGGTCGGACGTTTCCTTCTTGATCTCCTCCTTGAGGGTTTTGAATTCCTCTTCGAGGTCGATTTCATGGAGGAGCTTCTTCACCGCGTCCGCGCCTTCGCCGAAGACGGCGCCGGTGTGGCGGGCAATGAAGCTCGAGACCGTGAAGAAGTCGAAAGGCTCGCTCGGGTTGGCGAGGTTACGGACGTAACGCTCGGCATCGTCGATGTCGAGCTGGCTGATCGGGTTGCCGAGCAAGTCGACGCGGTTACCGCCCACAAGGAGGACCTTGCCTTCGCTTCCCTCGGCGGCTTGGACGGCGATATCGGAATACTTGCGCTCGATTTCGGCGTCGATTTCCTCCTTGGAAGCCTCGTAATCGGGGGAAGCTTCCGGAATGAAGTCGAGGATGGCGTCGCTGAACACTTCCCGCGAGGCCGCCTCATCGAGGAATTCCTTCTTGTAAAGGACGGTGCTCTTGCCGGGATCGAGGCAGATGTGGGCCGCGAAATAGACGACCTCCTCGAGCTGTTTCGGGGAGATGTCGAGGATGAGCCCCATCCGCGAGGGGATGCCCTTCAGGTACCAGATATGGGAGCACGGGGAGACGAGCTCGATGTGGCCGAAGCGTTCCCGCCGCCACTCTTTGCTGATGACCTCGACCCCGCACTTCTCGCAGGTAATGCCTTGGTAACGGATCTTCTTGTACTTGCCGCAGTGGCACTCGTAGTCCTTGACCGGACCGAAGATCTTCTCGCAGAAAAGGCCGCCCATTTCCGGCTTCTGCGACCGGTAGTTGATGGTTTCGGGCTTGGTGACCTCGCCATGGCTCCAGGACCTGATGGTCTCCGGGGAAGCGAGGCCGACTTTCATCGCCTTGAGTTTATTGATGTCCATCTATATGCCTCCGTTAGTCGTCGAGCGAGGAGCCGACCCGGTCGGTGACCGAGAGGCCCTCCTCTTCGGCAATGGCCGTCTCGTCACCCGTGGGGGCGAGCGTCTCCTCTTCTTCCTCGGAGGGGTGTTCCCGCGGCGAGGTGAGGCTGCGGATGGCGCTATTGACCTTCCGCTCCTCGATGAGGGCTTCCTTGGCGAGGGAGTCCATGTTGATGATGTCGCCTTCCTCGTCGTAGAGGTGGACGTCCATGGCCAGGCCTTTGAGCTCCTTGGTGAAGACCTTGAAGGCTTCCGGCATCCCGGGCTTCGGGATGTCGAGGCCCTTGATGATGGCCTCGTAGCACTTCCGTCTCCCGACCCGGTCGTCGCTCTTGATGGTGAGCATTTCCTGGAGGACGTGGCTCGCGCCGTAGGCCTCGAGGGCCCAGACTTCCATTTCGCCGAACCGCTGGCCGCCGTTCTGGGCCTTGCCCCCGAGCGGCTGCTGGGTGACGAGGCTGTAAGGCCCGGTCGCCCGGGCGTGGAGCTTGTCGTCGACCATGTGGACGAGCTTGATCATGTACATGATGCCGACCGAGATGCGCTCGGGGAAGCGCTCGCCGGTCCGCCCGTCGTAAAGGACGGTCTTGCCGTCGTTGCTGAGGCCGGCCTTGTGCATGAGGTCGGCGATTTCTTCGTCGTTGATGCCGTCGAAGACCGGGGTCGCGACCCTTATGCCGAGCTTCCGGCAAGCGAGGCCGAGATGGACCTCGAGGATCTGCCCGATGTTCATACGGCTCGGGACGCCCATCGGCGAAAGCATGACGTCGATCGGGGTGCCGTCGGGAAGGAAGGGCATGTCCTCGACCGGGAGGATCTTGGAAATGACGCCTTTGTTGCCGTGGCGGCCCGACATCTTGTCGCCTTCGGAGATTTTCCTCTTCTGAACGATGTAGACGCGAACTTTCTTGATGACGCCGGTCGGGAGGGGATCGCGCTTCTTGCGCTCGTAGACCTTGACCTTGAGGACGATGCCGGCCCCGCCGTGGGGAACGCGGAGGGAGGAATCCTTAACGTCCTTCGTCTTCTCGGCGAAGATAGCCATGAGGAGCTTCTCTTCCGGGGTCGGCTCGGACTGGCCTTTCGGGGTCACCTTGCCGACGAGGATGTCGCCTTCCCGGACTTCGGCGCCCGGGATGATGATGCCGTTTTCGTCGAGGTTCGTCTTGAGGTCGTCGCCGACGTTGGGGATGTCGCGGGTGATTTCCTCTTCGCCGAGCTTCGTTTCCCGGCATTCGCAGTCGTAGTCCTCGATGTGGATGGTCGTGTAGCAATCGTCCTTGACCATCCTCTCGGACATGATGACGGCGTCTTCGTAGTTGTAGCCGTTCCAGGTCATGTAGGCGACGAGCATGTTCTGCCCGAGGGCGAGCTCGCCCCCGCGCATGGCCGGCCCGTCGGCGATGACTTCGCCCCCCTTCACCTTATCGCCCACGTGGACGGTCGGGTGCTGGTTGATGCAGGTGCCGTTATTGGAGCGGTCGAACTTCTGGAGGGAGTAGGTCCTTTCTCCGTTCTCGCCTTCGATCTTGATGGTCGAGCCGTCCATGTAGGTGACGGTCCCGCCTTCCTCGGCGACGACGGCAAGGCCCGAATCGCGGGCGATCCGCCGCTCGAGGCCGGTTCCGACATAGGAAAGCTGCGGGCGGAGGAGCGGAAGGGCCTGACGCTGCATGTTGGCGCCCATCAGGGCCCGGGTGGAGTCGTCGTTTTCAAGGAAGGGAATGCAAGCCGCGGCGATCGAGACGATCTGCTTGGGGGAGACGTCGACGAAGTCGATGAGCTCGCGCGGGGCGACGAGGTTTTCCCCGTCGTGACGGCAAACGACTTCCGGCTCGAGGATTTCCTTGGCGTAGACGCTTTGCCCGTCGAACTCGACCTTGACCGGCTCGCCGAGCTTGATGTTGGCTTCGGCGATGTAGTGGCCGGCTTCCTCGTCGGCCGAGAGATAAAGCCCGTCGTCGAGGACGAAATAGTGGGCCTTGCCCTTCTCGTCCACCACTTTCTCGACCCGCCGGTAAGGGGTCTGGATGAAGCCGTAGTCGTTGACCTTGGCGTAGGTGGAAAGGTTGTTGATAAGGCCGATGTTCTGGCCTTCGGGGGTTTCGATCGGGCAGATCCGTCCGTAGTGGGTATAGTGGACGTCGCGGACTTCCATCGAGGCCCGGTCGCGGGTAAGGCCGCCGGGGCCGAGGGCCGAAATCCGGCGCTTGTTGGTAAGTTCGGCCAGCGGGTTGGTCTGGTCCATGAACTGGGAGAGCTGGCTCGAGGCAAAGAACTCCCGGATGGACGAGGTGAGCGGCCGGATGTTGATGAGGGTCTGGGGCTTCGCGGTGGCGAGGTCAGCCGTGATCGACATCTTCTGCTGGACCGTCTTGCTCATCTTGGTGAGGCCGATCCGGAACTGGGTCTGGAGCAGCTCGCCGACGCAGCGGACGCGCCGATTGCCGAGGTGGTCGATGTCGTCGGTCGTCCCGATCCCGAACTGGATGTTGTTGAAATAGGAGAAGCAGGCGACCATGTCGCTGATCGAGGCCCGCGAGAGGGAGGGCTCGCCGTTGAGGCCGGTAAGCAAAAGGTCGGTGCCGATGACCTTGACGATTTCCCCGTCCGCCTTGTCGTAGGCGTGGACCTTGACGACATTGACGCGGTTATGGGTGTCGATCAGGTCGTTGGTCTTGAGGACCTGCGTGAATTTCTCGCTACGCTCGAAGAATTCGGCGTCGCGGAGATCCTCGACGTCTTCCTTGGTGAGGACGCGGCCGCTGGCAAGGAGCTCGCCGTTGCGGTTGGTGAAGATGGTCCCGTCGTCGTTGACGAGGCTCTCGGCGAGGAGGCGCCCAGGAAGGCGCGAGTAGATGCCGAGCTTCACGGTGTACTTGAAACGCCCGGCCCGCCCGAGGTCGTAGCGCTTGTCGTCGAAGAACTTCTGGACAAGGAAATTGATGACGCCTTTCCCCGTCATCGGCTCGCCCGGCTTAAGGCGCGAGAAAATGACGCGAAGGGCGACGTCGCTATAGGAAGCGAAGCGCTTGTCCTCGGTGACGAGGTCGTTTCCTTCGTCGCTCCGGTACATCGCCTTTTCCTTCTCGAGAGTCGTCTTCATCATCTCGCTCTCGCCGAAAAGGTCGATCAGCTGCTGGTCGCTATCGAGGCCGAGGGCCCGGAAAAGGATCGTGGCCGGCATCTTCCGCTGGCGGTCGATCCGGACGAACATCGTATTCTTGAGATCGGACTCGAACTGGAGCCAGGTGCCGCGGGTCGGGATGATTTCGCCGTTGTAGATATGGGCGCCGCTCTTGTCGGGGGTATCCTGGAAATAAGCGCCCGGCGAACGGACGATCTGGCTGACGATGACCCGCTCGGCTCCGTTGACGATGAAGGTGCCCGAATCGGTCATCATCGGGACGTCGCCCATGTAGACTTCGCTCTCGGCGATTTCGCCGGTCGGCGAAACGAGCCGCAGGGTCACCTTCAGCTTGCTTGCATAAGTAAGGTCGCCTTCCCGGCACTCGATCGGGGTATAGATGGGCGCTTCGAAGCGCGAGCTGACGTACTCGATGGAATAGGTTTCCGCATAGTTCTTGATCGGGAAAACTTCTTTCATCACCTGATCGAGCCCCTCGTCGAGGAACCAAGCGAAGCTCTTGGTTTGGATTTCGACGAGATTGGGAAGCGGCGCGCTTCCGGAAATCTTCGAGAAGTCGATCCTTCCGTTCTCGTCGACCGGATAAGTGTCGTAGGCGGCGAGAAGGTTCTTGTCTTCGTTCATTTGTTGCTCCTATTTGCTTGCTTTAATGACCCAATAGCCCTTTTTCCGCTCGAGGATCTCGACGCGGGGGAAAAGTTCCTGAAGGTGGGCATGGACGCTTTCGGCGCCCTGCTTCCGCCGCACCACCACGTAGAGGGAACCGCCTTCCCTAAGGTGGGAAGGAGCCCCGTCGTAGATGGCGTAGGTTACTTTCTTTCCGGCCCGGATCGGGGGATTGGAGACGATTGAGTCAAAAAGGGAGTCGAGGTGGAGGTAGACGTCGCTTTCGATCACGGTGCACCTGGACGACAGCCCCATGTGTCGGGCATTTTCCCGCGTCAGGTCGAGGGCCCGTTCGTTCACGTCGGACAACGTCACGGAACGCTTCGGGTCGAAGGAGGCGAGGATGAGGCCGATGGGCCCAACCCCGCAACCGAGATCGAGGATCTTTTCTCCCAAGTCGAGTCCGGCGATCGTTTCGATCATGATCTTGGAGCCAAGATCGAGCCCGTGGGAAGAAAAGACTCCTTTGTCGCTTTTGAAGGAATACCTCCGCCCTAGCACCTCGCACTCGAAGGCAATGTCCTCGTGGGACATCCCTTCAACGTTATCGAAGTACTGAGGGGCCATTGATATATCCTTATATAAGCGCGTAAATCCCCACCCCAGGAGGAACGCTCCCAGGGCAGGGCTTTGGACGATGGTTTTGACGAGGGGTCGAAACTACTTGATTTCGACTTCGGCGCCGATGTCGGTAAGGGCCTTCTTGTGGCTGTCGGCCTCGACCGGGGAGATCTTCTCCTTGAGGGTCGCCGGGCAGGCATCGACGAGCTTCTTGGCATCCATGAGGCCAAGGCCGGTGATGCCCTGAACGGCCTTGATGACGGCGACTTTGCCAGCCGTGCCGAGGCCCTTGAGAATGAGGTTGACCTCGGTCGGTCCCTTGGCGGCCGGGCCTTCTTCCTCGGCCGGGGCAGCGGCAGCCACCGGGGCGGCGGCCGTGACGCCGAATTCCTTTTCGACGTCCTTGACGAGGGCGCTAAGCTCGAGCGCGCTCATCTGCTTGAGCGTATCGATGATTTGCTCGTTGGTAAGTTTCTCAGCCATGATTTTATCCTCCTAGGCTTAGTTGGCGGCCGCTTGGCCGTCTTTGTTGGCAATCGCGTCGATTGCCCGGGCGAGGGATGCCATCGGTTCGTTGAGAACCATGCAGAACATCGAGAGAAGGGCTTCCTTGCTCGGAAGTTTGGCAACGGCCTTGAGGCCGGCTCCATCAACGACCTTCCCTTCGACGAGGCCGGCCCTCAGGACCAGCTTCTCGTGGTAACGGGAGAACTTGTAGAGCGCGGCGACGCCGGTCGAGACTTCCTCCGAGAAGACGAAGGCGTTCGGGCCTTCGAGGTACTCGTCGAGGCCTTCGATCCCGGCTTCGTGGAAAGCGCGGGCGGCCATGGTGTTCTTGTAGACGCCAAGGCGGGCGTTCTTCCCGGCCAGGGTGCGGCGGAGTTCGTTGAGCTCAGCGACCGTAAGGCCCTGATAGCCAACGATGGCGAGGGTCTTGCTGTTCTTGAGGCCTTCGCTGATCTCGCTAACCGCGGCCTTTTTCTGCTGCAGTGCGTTTTGGTTCATCCTCGTTCCTCCTTTCTTCGCAAATGTATCTGTGAAGCTAACTAGACTAGCGGGTTGTATCGACTAACCTCGGCAACGTGTTCTTATTAAGGCATGTGCCCGTTGCTTTCTTAGGCTAGCAAGCATTTCACCAAATGGGGTTTCCTCCAAGGCTTAGTTGCGGCCTTCGAAGGTGATTTTGAGGCCGGGGCCCATCGTGGTGTGGGCGACGGCATTGAGAATGAAGGTGCCCTTCACGGTCGAGGGGCGGCTCTTGGCCACCGCTTCGCAGACAGCCCTGAGGTTGTCGACGATATCCTGATCGGAGAAGGAGCAACGGGCGACCGAGATGTTGAGGTTGGCGTCCTTGTCGACGCGGTAGGCGATCTTGCCCTTCTTGATCTCGGTGATGGCCTGGCCGATCGCCATGGTAACCGTACCGGTCTTGGGGTTCGGCATGAGGCCTTTCGGGCCGAGGAGACGGCCCATCTTCCCGAGTTCGCCCATCATGTCGGGGGTGGCGACGATGACGTCGTAGTCGAACCAGTTCTCTTTCTGGATCTTCTCGATGAGTTCCTTGCCACCAACGAATTCGGCACCGGCCGCCTTCGCTTCTTCCTGCTTGGCGTTGGTAAGGGCGAGGACCCGCTTCGTCTTGCCGCTTCCGTGCGGGAGGACGATGGTGCCCCGGACGAGCTGGTCGGCAAGCGTCGGTTTGACGTTGAGGCGGAAGCTCACGTCGATGGTCGAATCGAATTTGGTGACGCTCGTCTTCTTGAGAAGGGGCGCCGCCTCTTCGATGGTGTAGATCTTTTCGCGGTCGACGAGCTTGAGGGCTTCGCGGTATTTCTTTCCGGTCTTCATTTCCTGCCCTCCTTAGCGATCGATGGCAATGCCCATCTGGCGGGCGCTGCCTTCGATGATCTTCATGGCCGCCTCGACGTCGTTGGCGTTGAGGTCCGGCATCTTGTACTCAGCGATTTCCCTGAGCTGGGCTTCGCTGATATGCCCGACGATCTTCTTCGGGTTGCCGCTTCCCTTGCTGATGCCAGCGGCCTTGAGCAGCCTATTGGCGACCGGCTCGGTCTTGATGACGAAGTCGTAGGACTTGTCCTCGTAGGCGGTGATGATGACGGGGACGACTTGTCCCTTGCGGTCCGCGGTCTTGGCGTTGAAGTCCGTGCAGAACTTGTTCATGACGACGCCAGCCGAGGCGAGTTTCGGTCCCGGATGCGCTTCCCCGCCGGGGAGCTCCATCTTGAGGACCTTGACGATTTTCTTTGCCATGGTTTCCTCCTGTTGGTAATCTGGCCGTGGTGCGCGGGCCCCGTCAAAGGCCCTACCACGCCGCACATGCGTGCTTGTGTATTATACGCGCGGGCACTGGCGCTTCAACAACAAAATTCGCGAAAAGACGCCTTCCTGGTTTATTCGAAAATCGCCAAAAAGAGGCGGGTTCTGCGGCCTTCGATCTGCAAAAAGCCAATGTTTTTCTCAAACTCTACAGGAAGCGGCGCCGAAATCTTCCATATCCGCTTGCCGCTTTCGTTATCGGTACTGGCCTTTCTTGTGGGTCATCTCTAGGTGCCGTTGAGACAACTTTTAGGACCGATGCAAGGCGTTCCGATACCTGCCCGTACCGCGATTCAAATGTAAAACCGTCATGTTTTTCTTAGTTTTCTCGTGCCAGTTTTCAAATTGAATTCCAAGTATTCTTAATCTATTTTTACATACTTTTATGTATAAAAAGCAAGCGCCTAGGAAGCACTTGCTGGAGGTTGATTGAAAGGTCTATTTCACTTTTTCGTAGAGAAGGGAATAAGCGTAGAGAACCATGACGACCGTAAGTCCCGTGTCGGCCAGGACGGCTACCCACATCGGGAAGGCGTCCCCGAGGAAGGCGCTGACCAACATGATCGAAGCCTTGATGAGGAGGCCGAGAACGATGATCGAGACGGCA
>CASFWS010000013.1 GCA_949298295.1 uncultured Bacillota bacterium
GCCGCCGGCTTTCTGGGCCTCGCTCACCGCCTCGAGGGCCAAGGTCGTCTTACCCGAGCTCTCGGGCCCGTAGATTTCGACGATCCGGCCTCGCGGATAGCCTCCTACCCCAAGGGCTTGGTTGAGCAAAAGGGAACCGCTCGGGATGACGTTCAAATCGACGTGGGGCTGCTCCCCCATCTTCATGACGGCCCCGCGGCCGTAGGCTTTCTCGATGGCCTTAAGGGCAGCGTCGAGGGCTTCGTCTTTGTCGGTTGTCGGTTTTTCTACCATGCAAGTACCTCCAAATACATATAGAGGGCAAAAGGGCATTTGGGCCCTCAGGCATATATCGAAATCAGGGCATCGAGCATCATCTCGACGGCTTTTTCGCGGATTTCGTTGCGGGTTCCGGAAAAGTCCTGTCCCATCGAGACGTGCCCTTTCTTGGTTGCGATGCACATCTCGACCCTCCCGACCGGGGCTTCGCCCGGCTCGGCCGTCGGACCGGCGTTCCCGGTGAAGGAAACGGCGATGTCGGACTTGAGGCGACGGAGTCCCCCAATGGCCATCTCGGCGGCGACTTTCTCGCTCACGACCCCAAGGCGGTCGATGTCGGAAAGGGAAACGCCAACCAGTTCGTGCTTGGCCTCCGGCGTATAGGTGACAAAGCCACCCTTCAGCACCTTGCTCGCCCCCGGAACCGAGCAGAGAGTCGAAGCAAAAAGCCCTCCGGTCAGCGACTCGACCGAGGCGATCGTAAGACGGCGTTCCGATAGCGCCTGGATGACTTTGTAGGCTTTCTCAATGCTAACCATTTCCGTTGCTTCCCCCTTTCAGGACCGAGCGGTTCTTGACCAAGTAATCGATCATCGAAAGAAGCGAAACGGCCGTCGCAAGATAGACGAACCAGGAAACGATCCGCAAGGCGGGATCCCATCCGAGGTCGAAATAGGAAAAGGGCCAGCCGTTGAGGAAGACGAGGGTCAAGGCAACCATCTGAAGGACGGTCTTGGCCTTCCCGAAATAGGAGGCCGCGAGCACCGTCCCCCTCGCGGCAGCCACCTGCCGGAAGGCATCGATCACGAGGTCGCGGGCAATCATCAAGATCACGCAGACGAGGCTGATCGAAACATTCCCATAACGGGGGAAAGCCAAATAGATGAGCATCGAGTCGACGAGAAGCTTGTCGGCAATCGGGTCGAGGAACTTCCCGAGATCGGTCACCTCGTGGCGCTTCCGAGCCAAATACCCGTCGAGGAAGTCGCTTAAACTCGCGACGAGGAAGACGATGCATCCGATAAGATAAGTGAGGTTGATGCCGCTATCGCCAAGATAGACGAGGCTCCCAGGCACTGCCTCCATGACAAAGAGGAAGACCCAAAGCAAAACGACGAGGACGATCCGGGTGCAGGTGATTTTCGTCGGAAGGTTCATAGCGCTCCAATCCAGTGAGTGCCCGGCCCGGTAAGCCATGTTCTGTCGAGGGCGGCAATTAATCTCGGATCGCTCCGAGGCTCGGCGCTTCGTTTCGCGCTCCGCCTTTCCCCTACCAAATTTGGGTTTCTCGCTTGCGGGGTTTGCCTCGTTTCATCCTGCCCTCGCGAGCAGGCTCGTCTCTGTGGCACCTTGGGGATTCCTGTCTCAGGGAGACATTCGTCCGCCGTTACGCGCTCCCGCGTACCTAGGCTTATCGCTTCGCCTAGCGCAAACGTTACGGCCGTCGCAGGCCGTGCGAGCATGGACTTTCCTCTGCCCGGAGGCAGCTGCCGCCTGGGCCGGGGTACTTACTTCCTCTTTTCGAGGGTCGTCGGATCGTATCCCAGCTCGTGGACGAAGGCCGAGAGGCGATTCAACTGGTTGATGAGCCCGATGTTCTCGGCCGTCGGGGCGTCCCCGGGCCGAATGTGGTCGAGCTTGTTATGGAGGGAAGCGTTCTCGGCCTCGAGGGCCCGGATCCGATCGCTCGTCTTCGGGTCGAGGCTCCGCTTCGCAAGCTCGCCTCGGAGCGAGGCGATGTACTCCTCGCTTTCCTTGCGGTAGGCGAGGAAGGACTGATAGTCGAGGATCACCTTGTCGAGGAAGGCGTCGACCTCATCGGGGTCGTAGCCGCGGACGTTCTTCGTGAACTTCTCGTCAAGGATTTCCTTGGGACTCAGTTCGAGCTTGTGTTCCATAACGCTTAGCGATTATACCGAAAAGGGCTTATTGCTTCAATGAAGGCGGAAGAAAAGGAGCCCTAGGGGCTCCTCTCCTCATCTCTTCCCTTTCTCGGCCTTCCGCTTGTCGTTGATTTCCTTCATGACCTGTTCGTCGATGGTCTTGATGCCGTGTTCCCTAGCGTATTTCACGCACCCGTTGAGGACCGTCTTGAGGAAGACGCGTGGGACTTTGACAAGCATCGCGCACGCTTCGTCGGTGAAATGGACCTCTGGGTCAATCCTGTCGGCGGCAAAGCGGACGGAGCCAAGACTATTGGACTGGACGTTCGGGATCGGGCATTTCAGGCCCCGGCGGAACTTGGTGTACCAGAAGTAGGTACTGTCGCGGTAACCGAAATCGATCGGGACCTTCGGGAAGGAGGACGCCTTCACCCCGTTCACGATGGCATCGTAAAACTTCTCCTTCATGAGGATCTTGTCGATCTTCAGGATGAAATGACAGCCGAACTTCGAGGTAATGCCGTTGAAGTTCCGATAAGGAGGTTCGACCCCGTCGAGCTGCCCAACCCGTTCCTTGTCCTTGTAGGCGCCTTCGAGGGTGTCGTCCCAGGTGCACTCGAAGACCTGATAGGCCTTCTTGATGACGAGGGGGCGTTCTCCCTCGGCCAAGCCTCTTTCTAGCTCCCAAGGGCAATTCTTCATTTTCTCGGCCGGGGTCTGCCCCGGGAAGCCGAGCTTCACCGTCGCCTCGAAATCCCTATAGGAATCCTCAAGGAAATTGAGGGCGCATTTTCCGCGCTTCAGAATGTTCTGGGCGGTGTTCGAGGAGTTCCGGGCTTCGAGGACCATTGCGTAATAATCCTTGCCGGCGATGTAATAAGGAAAGACAAGGCTATAGGCCCCAATGGTCGTCTTCCCTTCGTCATCGAGGGTCGAGATGAGGACGGTCGGCATCGGGAAGAAAGCCGACGACTGATAGAAATTGTCGACGATTCGAAGATCTTTGAAACTGGACATTCAAGAGCGCTCCTTTGAACCTAATGTAGACTGAAAGGTGCTCATTGAGTAGGGCCAACTATGATACGATTAGGCGAATGAAAATCATCGAGCGCGCCATCCGCGGGGCACCGACTTTGGCCTTTATTGACCTCGAAGCCACGCAAATCAGCCACGAAACGATCGAAATCGGAGCCATCATGGTCGATGTCGAAGAAGGTGGACGGATTCGAAAGAAGCACCGTCCCTTCGCTTGCTATGTCCAAGCCAAGAACCCCATCGGCCGGGTCGTGCGAAGCATGACGGGCATCGACGAGAAACTGCTCAAGGAAAAGGGGGTGCCTTTCAAAACGGCCCTCGAGCTCTTCCGTTCCTACCTTGGCTATCGGGCCAAGAGCTGTCTCTTCCTCACTTGGGGACCGGGGGACATTTCGATCCTCGAACACTCCCTCAAGCACTCGCCGGACGCCGACGGGCTCTTCATCCAAAGCCTGAAGCGCCGCCACCTCGACTTCCAAGCCTTTCTCAAGACCTACGTCCAGGACGCCAACGGGAATCCTCTCTCCTTGCACAATGCCATGGCTGTTTTCGGGCTCTCGGCCGATGGCCACGAACACGACGCCAGCACCGATGCCGTCTCCCTCGAACGGCTTTACGAGGCGGCCATCTCCTCGCCAGCCATCCTCGAACGGGAATATGCCAAGACCCTTTCCCATTACCGGAAGCTTCCCCTTCCTTTGCTACGCCTCCTCAATGCCATCCACCAAGGCGAAAGCGTCGACCGGGAGAAATGGATCTCCTACATCCGGGAGACCTTCAAATGAGCGATATCCATTACCCGCTTGGCTTCCGTCCCCTCCCGAGCAAGGAGAAGCCGGCTCCCCTTCCCCGTAGCAAGAACAAAGGCGCGGCAAACCGCGGGATGGACTTCGAGGCGGAAATCAACGAAAGCAACGCCTACTACCGCGAGAAGGACCTCTGCGTCATGTACAAGCGGCCGACCCCGATCAAAATCGTGAAAGTCGATTACTCCAAAGGGGCAACGATCAAGGAAGCCTACTTCGAGACGCAATCGACAACCGACTACAACGGGGTCTACAAGGGCCGCTACGTCGATTTCGAAGCCAAGGAATGCCGCTCGAGGACGTCTTTCCCCCTCCATAACGTGCCGCCCCAGCAAATCGAGCACCTTAAGGCCGTCATCCGCCACGGGGGGATTGCCTTTTTCCTCATCCGCTTTGCCTTGCTCGATGCTACCTACCTCTTACCGGCCGCCTATCTGATCTCGTTTGTCGAAAGCGGCAAGCGCCAGTCGATTCCGGTATCCGAGATAAAAATCCATGGGAAAAAGGTCGCCGAGGGCTTCCGCCCCCGCTACGACTATCTTCCCTTGATCGACGAAATCTTCCTGAAGTAAGGGCACATCTCCCTTAAGCCGCAATCACTGCACCTCGGAGCGGACGAGCGGCAAAGCTCGCGCCCATGGGCAATGAGAGCCAAATGGACGAAGTGCCAATCCTCCTTCCTGAAAAGTCTTTCCAGCCGGCGCTGGACGTCGAGAAGGGAATCCTTTTCCTGAGCCAAGCCAAGACGCACGGCCAGGCGGTGAACATGCGTATCGACCGGGATGGCTGGAATGCCGAGCCTTTCAAGACGATAGACGTTGGCTGTTTTCCAACCGACACCAGGTAGAGAAGTCAAATCGGCGATTTCAGACGGGATTTGCGACTGAAAACGCTCCACGATTGCTTTAGAAGCAGCCACGAGGTTCCGGGCTTTGGTCTTCGAAAGCCCGAGCGACGAGATGTATTTCTCGACGTCTTCCGGAGCGGCTAAGGCCATTGCGGAAACGTCGGGGTAGGCCTCGAAAAGGGCCGGGGTCGCCTTATTGACCGAAGCATCGGTCGTCTGAGCCGAGAGAGCAATGGTGAAAAGGCATTCGTAGTCGTTTTTGAAACGAAGGGCGCATCTGGCATCTGGATAGCGTTCCCTTAGAAAGGCGTAGATCTGGGCAGCCCTTTCTTTCCGGGTGCTCATTTGTCCTCGAGGGCCTTTTGGATCGAGGCCAGGTGCTCGCCGATCGGGGTAGCGTCGATCGGGCTCACGGCCGAGGCTCCTTCCTTCTTGATGTCGTCGCTCCGCCGCCTCGCCACGAGCGAACGCTCCACTGCCTTGAGGGAGGGGCGGTTTTCCCGGAGGCAATCGAGGAGGGCGTTTTTGATTTCCTCGTCGCCGAATCCTTGCTGAACGAAGCGGTTGAGGGAGTTTTGCTCGAGCGGGGTAAGGCTTCTTCCCAATTTATCCTCGTAGAAGGAATAGAGGGCTTCGAGGCGGGCTTCGCCGACATGGGCCCCGTCACTGGCTTCCAAGGCCTTCTGAAAACGGTCGTAGGCCCGCTCCTTGGCCGGCTCGGCCGAAAGCGAATCGTTCGCGTAAGAAAGGAACTTCCGGGAAAAAAGGGAGGCCAACAGTTGATCGATTTCCTCCGAAGGGAGGCTCATCTTGAGCGAGAGGGCATCGCTTCCGAGAACCTTGTTCCCGAGCTCGACGAGATGGTCGAGCATGAGAAGGAGGCAGACTTCCCCTTCCTTAAGCCCCAATTCCCGGTAGGTTTCCATCAGGACGTACTCGAAGGGGACGAAAGTCCTTACCGCTTTATTGATTTTGGCCATGTCCAACCTTTCCTTTCTTCTTCCTTCAGCTTCGCCGGATTTAGCTCGGCGAGAAGAGGATAGCATGCCTTGAGGGCTTCCAACGTCCTTTCCTCGATCGAAAAGCCAAGGCGCAAGGCGAGGCGCTCGGCCCGCGGGATGCGAAGGGGGTCTTCCCGGAAGCGGACATAGGGATCCCCGATCGTCCGGATGATTCGCTTCTCAAGGTCGCCGAGTCCGCCATGGAAGTCGATTGGTCGATATTCCGCATCGAGATAAATGGCGTTGATCGTGAAATCCCGCCGGAAGGAATCTTCATTCAAGTCCCTGACGAACCGGATAGCCGAAGGGTGGCGATGATCGAGGTAGGGCCCTTCTTCCCGAAGGGTCGTTATTTCCATCTTCCCATATTCCTTTCCCATCTTGATCCGCCCGTAGCGGCTAAAGGAAAGGTCGACGTCGGGAGGGAGAAAGGGCACCGCTTCTTCGACCCTGGCGTCGCTACAGGCGTCGAGGTCGTCGGGAAGAAGGCCGAGAAGAAGATCGCGGCTCGTTCCGCCGACAAGGTATAGGGAGTAGCCGTGCCGGCGGTAAAGGGCAGCCAGACGGTCGAAAGCCGGGATTGTTTCCACGTCAGGAATTATACAAAAAGCCCGCCGGGGGGAGGCGGGCCTTGAAAGAGGAAACCGTTAGTTGAGTTTCTCTTTGAGGGCCTTGGAAACCTTGAAGGTCGCGGTGGCCGAAGCCGGGATCGTGATCTTCTCTTGGCTGGCCGGGTTGGTGCCTTCACGTTCGGCCCGCATCTTCTTCGAGAAAATGCCAAAGCCGGAAAGCTTGACTTCCTTGCCGCCGACAAGGGCTTCGGTGATGACGTCGATGACAGCGTCGACCGCCGCTTCCGCATCCTTCTTGGTGAGGTTGCTCTTAAGCGCGACTTCTTCGATGAGTTCAGCCTTGTTCATGGTATTTGCTCCTTTCAAAACTGTGTCCATAAGATAGCAACGAAAACTTGGCAATGCAACATCTTACATCTCAGAAAAAGTTAGGCAGCGCCGGACATATTGGCATTTTAGACACCCAAAATGACTAAAATTTTCATACTTGCTGAGCAGAAAGGACAACCGAAAAACCATAAAAAACGCCGGAATTGCGTGGATTTTGCTTCTCTTCCAATCTGTCAATGAAAACGCTTCCATCGTTTTCATTGACCTCAAAATTGCGGCTTCAGGCCAAGCCTACTTTCTTTCCCGGTAAATGATTTTGATGGGCGTCCCGTCAAAGTCGAAGGCTTCCCGGAAGCGGTTCTCGAGATAGCGCGTGTAGGAGAAGTGGGCGTGCTTTGGTTCGTTGCAGAACATCACGAACGTCGGGGGAGCAACCCGCGGCTGGGAGGCATAGTAGATCTTGAGGCGGCCATGATGGAAATCGGGAGTCGGATTGATTTCCTGGGCATCGCGGACGATGTCGTTGAGGATGGCCGTCGAAACCCGCCGGTTATAGGCTTCGTGGGCCAGGCGGCAGACCTCCAGCACCTTTTGGCACCCCTCTCCCGTCATGGCCGAGAGAAAGACGATCGGGGCGAAGTCGAGAAATTTGAAGGCCGTGCGGATTTCCTTCGCAAAACCTTCCTTTGTCTTGCCCATTTTCTTGGCAAGGTCCCACTTGTTGACGACAATGCCCATGGCCTTGTTGGCTTCGAAGGCATAGCCGGCGACGTGCTTGTCTTGTTCCCGGATGCCTTCCGATCCATCGATGAGAATGAAGGAAACCTCCGAACGGTCGATGGCGCTTAAGGCCCGAAGGGCAGCATACTTGTCGATCGACTCGTAAATCTTCCCCCGCTTCAAAAGGCCGGCCGTATCGATGGCCACGTATTTTGTCCCATCGCGCTCGAAGGGAGTGTCGGTCGAATCGCGGGTCGTCCCCTCGATCGCGGCGACGATGCTCCGCTCCTTCCCGATCAGGCGGTTCGCAAGCGAGCTCTTCCCGACGTTCGGGCGGCCGATGAGGGAAAAGGAAATCGCTCCTTGATAGTCGGGCATCTCCCTTTCCGGAAGTTCTTTCACGATACGGTCAAGAAGGTCCCCGATCCCGATTCCGTGGACGCCGGAGACGGCCATAGGCTCCCCGAAACCAAGGCGGTAATACTCGGACATGTCGCCAATCGATTCGACGTTGTCGATCTTGTTGGCGACGAGAATCGTCTTCTTCTTCTTTTGGTGGAGCATCTTCGCGATGAGGCGGTCGTCGTCGGTCAAAAGGCCGTGGCCGTCGGTCACGAAGACGACGAGGTCGGCTTCTTCCATGGCGATTTCGCACTGGGCCCGGATCTCGGCCTGGAAGGGGGCGTTTTTCAACTGGATGCCGCCGGTATCGATGACCGTGAACTGCTTGGTCAGCCATTCGGCATGGGCGTAGAGGCGGTCCCGGGTGACGCCCGGGGTTTCCTCGACGATCGAACGCCGCTCCCCGACAATCCGGTTGAAGATGGTGCTCTTCCCGGCCGAGGGGCGCCCGACGAGGGCAACGGTCCCTAGCATCTCGGAAGGCCTCCAAGCTTCTTCCGCACCGCTTCGAGGACGGCATCGACCGCTTGGTCGATCGAGAAGAAGGAAGTATCGATCAAAATGGAGTCGACCGCCGGCTTAAGCGGAGCGAAATCCCGATGCGAGTCGATGTAGTCGCGCTTGCGAAGGTCGTCTTTGACGTCCTCAAGAGAAGTCGGGATGCCCTTTTGGATGTTTTCCTCATAGCGACGGATGGCCCGGGTCTCGACCGAAGCCGTCTGGAAGATCTTCACATCGGCATTGGGAAGGACGTAAGTGCCGATATCCCGGCCGTCCATGACGACGCAGTGCTTGGTCGCGATGGCTCGTTGCATGTCGACGAGGGCCAGCCGAATCGGCTTCATGGCGGCGATATAGGAGACGTTGCCCGAAATGAGGGGCTCGCGGATGACCTTGGTGACGTCTTCGCCGTTGCAGATCACCCGTCCGTCTTCGAGGAGGTCGATTTCCATCCCGGGAATCAAGCTCACGGCCTGCTGCTCGTCCTTCGGGTCAAGCCCTTTCTTGATGACGGCGTTCGTGAAGGCCCGATACATCGCGCCGGTGTCGACATAGGTGAAGCCGAGAGCCTTGGCGACCCGCTTGGCAATCGTGCTTTTCCCGGCGGCGGCCGGACCATCGATCGCGATGGCGTAGTGCTTGTTTTCCATGGAAGTTCCTTTTCTATTTGACGAGGATGAAATAGGCGAGGACAAAAAGGAGAATCGTGGCTAGCAAAGAGCCGACCTTGATAAGGAGGTTCCGCCGCTTCTTGGCCAGAAAAGCCTTGTAAGGGGTCGTCTGAAGCCGCGGCTCATAGCTAGGGGAAAGTGAACCTTCGAGCCTATCGCGATCGACCTTGCTGAAAGAAATGGCATTTTCCTTCTTCTCCTCGAAGGCCTCCTCGGGAAGCGAGCGGATCTTGGCCCGATACTTTCTCCATTTGTCGGTCCGGGTGCGCGTTTTCATCGCGTTTATTCTACCTTCAAGTCCATTTCCCTTCAGCAAAAAAAGGAAGAAAAGGCCGTAAACGGCCTAAAGGGGATTTCCGGACCCCGGAAGGAGGTTTGTCGATTGAAGCAGCGGGCTACCTCACCTATAATCGGGGCGGTTTAGGAGGACATCGAAATGGCCAAGAAAGTCAAAGTCAACGTTGATGCCTGCATCGGATGCGGGCTCTGCGTCTCGACCGCTCCGGAAGTCTTTGCCTTCACCGATGACGGCAAGAGCGAAGTCATCGGCGACCTCGAAGACGAAAGCAGGCTCGACGAAGTCGTCGCCGCTTGCCCGGTCGGCGCTATCGAAGAAGACATCTAAGCGCTTCGCGAGCGCCCAAGCGGCGGCTCGACTAAGCTGCCATTGCTCAAATAAGCGGCACTGCCGCTTATTTTTTTCTTCTTTAGACCGGGAAGGACATGCCGCCCCATTTTCCTAGGCTTGCTTTTGGTAGCGAAGGAAGACGTGGAGGGTCCGGTAAACGATGAAGGTCACGACAATGACGATCGCGTCCTTGATGAGGTTGAGCGGAAGGACGGCCAAGAAAGCATAAGGCCAGCCAAGGCTCGTGATGGCCGGATTGGCCGCCTGGCACATCGATAGGAGCGCTTCCTCCGAAAAGCCCATGACGAACATGTAGAAGGGGAGCATGGCATAGACATTCATGACCATGGCGACGACGACCTGGATGATGGTGGCAAGAGCAAAACCGATAGCTACGCCTTTGAGGTTACGTTTCTTCTGGTAGACGAGGACCGCCGGGAGGACAAAGGCGGTCGAGAAAAGGAGATCGCTCAGCTCGCCGACGCAAAGAGTCGAGGTAAAGGGGAGCTTGATTACCGTCTTGACGAGAATGACGGCCAAAGCCGGAACCGGGCCATAGGCAAAGCCGCAGACGAAAATGGGAATCTCGTCGAAATGAAGGGCTAGGAAGGAAGGGAATATAGGAAGGTTGATCTGGAACAGGGGGACCACATAGAGAACGGCTGAGATGGCGCTGAAAACGGCCACCCGCGCGACGAACCGCGGCCAATCGAAAGAAGAAGAACGGTGTTCCTTGAGGTAAAAGAGGATGATGAGGACGAGGAAGGCGACGATGAGAACGATGCTGGCGACACTATGCCAATCCATGTAAAAACCCCCTAGAGGCAAGCGCTAGAGGGCAAGGCAGAAACTCCGTTCGGCTTCTAACATCCGGACTTTACCGTTGGCGCCGGAATCTCACCGGCTCGTGCCTCGATTGAGGCTCGCGGGCTATACCGCCAGTCGACGTAATTCTCGTCGCCCTGAAGCATAGCCATTTTAATGAAAGGACGGCTTCTGTAAATAGCCTAAGGAAACACCTAAGAGGAGAAAAAGAACTATTTGTTCAAAAAACTCAGCAAAAGGCTTATAAAAGTTTCTTTTTCTTCTTTCGTGGAAAAGCGGAAGTCGAGGCTATTTCCCTTCTCAACCACGCTTTGGGCCCCGGTCAAAAGAGCCAAATCCGGGTGATCGGGATCATTTTTCTCGCCCTTGAGGACGGATGAGAGCACTTCGCTTTCGCGGACCGAAAGCTTGTTTTTGACAATCTCCCGGACCGCACGATGGACAAGGCTCGACGACAAAGGGCAAAGGGCCCGGGCATGCCCGTAGGAAAGCTCTCCCTTAGAGACCATGGTGATGACGTCGTCGGGAAGGGAAAGAATCCGCATGGAGTTGACGACCTGGCTACGGCTTTGATGGGAAAGGGTGGCCAGGAGATTCTTCGAATATCCGTAACGGGAAGAAAGGGCATCGTAAAGGACGGCCATCTCCACGACGTTGGCCTCCCTTTGGTCCCGGGTATCGGCCAAAAGCATGAGGAGGGTTTCCTCGTCGTCGGCATCCTTGATGGCCGTCGGCACGCTTTCGAGGCCGGCCTTTTTGGCCGCGAAGTACCGCTTGCGGCCGAGGATAAGCTCGTAATGCGAAGACACGCGCCTGACGACCAAGGGACTGAAAAGACCCTTTTGCTTAATGGAAGGTATCATCTGCTCAATAATGGTTGGATTCGGCTCAACCCGCTTGAGAAAAGGGGAATCGTCGATTTCCCGTAGGGGGAGCTCGGTTGGGGAGAGGGACTGGTACTCCTTCTCCATTTCGGCAATGACGTCGCTTTTCGAAAATTTCTTAACGAGCTCCTCAAGGCTCGGATTGAGGTTACCTTTCTTATTCATGGTCGATTACCTCACGGGCTAAGGAAAAGTAAGCCAAGGCCCCCTGGGCGCTCGGGCGATAACTCGTGACAGGGAGCCCCCGGGCACTAGCCTCGGGAATCGAGGCGTTGCGCGGAATGGAAGTCGAGAAGGTGTTTTCCTTGAAGAGGCCTCGGACTTGCCTCGCCACCTCGGTTCCTAGGCTTGTCCGCGGATCATACATCGTAAGGAGAAAACCTTCGATCTTCAGCCGAGGATTGTAATCCTTTTGGATTTTCGAAATCGATGAAAGGATAGCGGCGACCGCCTCCATGGCAAAATACTCGCATTGGACGGGGATGAGCACCGAATCGCTGGCGACGAGAGCATTGATGTTCAGTAGCCCAAGGCTCGGCGGGCAGTCGATAACGATGTAATCGAACCCGGCCGAAACCTTAGCCATGGTCTTTTGCAGAAGGAAGAAGGGATCGGCAATCCGTTGCTCGCTGACCTTGCTGTCGAGGGAAGCCAAGCGAAGGTTGCTTGGCAAAACCATGAGGCCGTCGACCGAAGTCGGGAGGGCAAGCGACAAGGGATCTGGGACGAAGAGGGCGTCGAGGCTCGAAGCCATGAGCGAGTTTACGTCGATTCCAAGCCCCCGGCCGGCGTTTCCCTGAGGATCGAAGTCGACCAAGAGCACTTTCTTATGATGGGCGACGAGGGCGCTCGAAAGGTTGATCGCGGTCGTCGTCTTCCCGACTCCGCCTTTCTGGTTGGCGATGGCGATAATGCGGGGCTTCATAGAGGATTCCTTTTGATTTCCGCATAATCCCGTGGATATTTGCGGCTGTTTTTCTTAGTTTTGACAAAGAGAAGGTTATCTCTTTCCCCCATCTCTTCGGGAAGGAGGAAACGATCTTCCTTCTCTAAGGCAAGGTTCATTTCCCTAAGGGCCCGCTTGGCCCCTTCAAGCTCCGGCTCGACGTTTCGCCCCTTCATCGCGACGAAATGGCCGCCGATTTTCAGAATCGGGGCGACGAGCTCGGAAAGGATGCGAAGGTCGCTGACCGCCCGGGCAATGGCGATGTCGAACGCTTCCTTGTCCCGAAGATTCTCGGCTCTGGCATTGACGATTGATACGTTTCTTAACCCAAGATTCTCGACCGCAAGGTGAAGGAAGCGGCACTTCTTGCCATTGCTCTCGACGAGCCAGAAATGGGTAGAGGGAAAGGCAATGGCAAGGACAATCCCGGGGAAGCCGGCCCCCGACCCGATATCGGCGACCTTTCCCTCGATCTTGAGGAGCCGGGTGACGGCCAATGAGTCGTAAAAATGCTTGACCACCGCTTCTTTTTCCTCGTCGATTCGCGTCAGGTTCGTCGCGGCATTGTTTTCGACAAGCAAAACGAAAAAGCGTTTCATCGCCTCCACCTTGTTCGCATCTACCGCCTCCGGGAAGGAGGATATCAAATCCTGGAAAGTCATTGTCCGCGCGTCCTCCTTAAATATAGCAGAAGCACCGTGACGTCAGCCGGATTGACCCCGGGAAGCCGCCCGGCTTCCCCAACGGTCGAGGGACGCCGCTCCTGAAGCTTTTCCCGGGCCTCGAGCCGAAGGCCGTCAACGTTATGGTAATCGATGTCCGGGGGAAGGGTCATCCCTTCGTAGGATGCCGCTTCGGCGATTTCCCTTTCCTCGCGGGAAAGATAGCCGGCAAACTTGACCTCCGTCTCGAGGGTCAGGAGGCTATCGGGGCCGAGGGCCGGAAAGCCATCAACGAGGGACGAAACGTCCAAAAGGCTCACGCGGCTCCGCTTCAAGAGGTCGATGGCACGGAGCGACCCGCCTTCATCGACATAGCCGGCTTTGGAAAGAATGGCCTTCCTCCGCTCGGAAAAGGGAATCTTTGCCGCCTCAAGGGCGGCGCGACCCTTTTCAAGCTCGGCCTTTCTTCCGAGGAAAGAGGCATAGCGGAGATCGTCGACCAAGCCGAATTGCCGTCCCTTTTCGGTCAAGCGGAGATCGGCGTTGTCGTGTCGCAAAAGGAGGCGATGCTCGGCCCTCGAGGAGAGGAGGCGATAGGGCTCGTCGGCTCCCTTGGTCACCAAGTCGTCGATCATCACGCCGATGTAAGATTCGTTCCGGCCAAGGCTGAAGAGAGGGCGCCCAAGGGCGCTCAGGGCGGCGTTGGCCCCGGCAACCAAGCCGAGGCCGGCCGCCTCTTCGTAGCCGGAAGTCCCGCAGATTTGGCCGGCTCCGAAGAGACCGGGGACTTTCTTGACCCGCAAATGGCGGTCGAACTCGAGGCTGTCGATGGCGTCGTACTCGATCTGATAGGCGTATTTAAGGATCCGGGCGTTCTCTAGGCCAACGATAGTCCGAACCATCTTCTCCTGCATTTCCTCTCCGAAACCGGTGGAGAAACCCTGCAGGTAAACCGAGGAGTAATCATCCTCTTCCGGTTCGAGGAAAAGCTGATGGCGTGCCCGGTCGGGGAAACGGACGAGTTTGCTTTCGATCGAAGGGCAATAGCGCGGTCCGGTTCCCTTGATGAGGCCAGAGTAGACCGCCGACTCCTGAAGGTGGGCCAGAATGAGATCGTGGGTCCTTCCGTTGGTGTAGACGAGATAGCAAGGAAGCTGGTCCTTGAGGGGGGTATATTTCGTGGTGAGATAGGAAAAAGCCAAGGGCCCTTCCTCCCCCGGCTCGACTTCGGCTTTTGAGAAATCGATGCTCTCATAGGCAAGGCGCGGAGGGGTCCCGGTCTTGAAGCGGACCATACGGAGGCCAAGGCCGCGAAGGTCCTCGGCAAGCCTCAGGGACGGAGGAAGGCCGTCGGGGCCGGAGGGAATGGAATCCTTGCCCCGGATTATCCGGCTATCGAGGAAAGTGCCGGTAGTCAAGACGACCGCCTTGGAGGTAACCGGCGTGCCATCTTTGAGATAGACGCCCCGGACCCTCTCTCCGTCGTAAAGAAGGGACGAAACCTCCCCCTCGACAATATCCAAGCCCTTAATTTCCCGCAAAAGAGAGAGGATTTGCTTAGGGTAATCGTGTTTTCCAACCTGAGCCCGCAGGCAGCGGACCCCTGGACCCTTGCTCCGGTTGAGCATTTTGATCTGAAGAGGATGGGCATCCGCGGCCAGCCCCATGAGGCCGCCGAGGGCATCCACTTCTCGAACGACGATTCCCTTCGCGCTTCCGCCGATATGGGGATTGCAGGGAGTGTTTCCGATCATCGCGTTGTCCATCGTCAAAAGAAGGGTCT
>CASFWS010000014.1 GCA_949298295.1 uncultured Bacillota bacterium
AGTACTCTCGACCCGAACGATCCGGCGGTTATCCTCGATTCGAAGGCCGGGAAGAAATACGCCTTGGCCGAGGCCGAGGTGAGCGCCGCCTTCGACTTCGACGCCGTCTCGTTTACCGACGACCTGAGCGAAGAAGGGCCCGAAGCCACCGTCCTCACCTCCGTCTGGGTCGGCGACCACTACCAGATCACCGCCCGGACCGCGGAGGAAGACGACTACATCGCCGTCACCCCCTACCAGTACGCCGAAGGGGAAATCGTCAAGGTTAAGGTCGATCCTAAGAAGATTAGACTCCGCCTCCGGAAAGGACTCGACGAATATGAATGCCGCGACTAGTGAAGCGAAGGAAAGCCTCTTTTCCCGCCTGAAGGCCCATGCCCGCTTCAAGCGGAAGTATCTCGCCTTCCCCTATGCCGTCTTCCTCCTCCTCTTCGTCATCCTCCCCCTTCTTCTCATCGTCTACTACGCCTTTTCCGATAGCTCCGGCACCCCGAGCTTCGATGCCCTCGTAAGTTTCTTCACCTCCCCGAACAAGTGGCAGGTCCTCTTCGTCTCCCTCTTCATGGGGGTCCAGACGACCCTCATCTGCCTCCTTCTTGGCTATCCGGCCGCCTACTTCCTGGCCGATAAGAAGTTCAATAAGAACGCCGTCCTCGTCGTCCTCTTCGTGATGCCGATGTGGATCAACTTCGTCATCCGGACCGGCGCGACCCGCGACCTCCTCGATGTCATCGGTCTCTCGGGAGCCCAATACCCCTGGCCGGCGACCCTCATCGGGATGGTCTACAACTACCTGCCCTTCACCATCCTTCCCCTTTACACGACGATGCTGAAACTCGACCGGAGCCAGATGGAGGCCGCCTCCGACCTCGGGGCTTCGCCCTTCCGGGTGTTCGTCCATAACGTCGTTCCCCAGTCCCTCCCCGGCATCATCTCGGCCTCCGAGATGGTGTTCATGCCGGTCATGAGCTCCTACGTCATCTCCGACACCCTCTCGGAAGGGAAGATCACCCTCTTCGGGAACTACATCTACCTCGATTTCTCGAACTCGATGTGGAACGAGGGCTCCTTCATGGCCCTCATCATGCTCCTCATCGTCGGGATCTCGATGCTTCTAACTAGGAACGTCGACCGTTCCGACGCCCAAGTGCGGGGAGGTGGCCTCTGGTGAAAAGGAAAGAATTGCTGACGAAGATCTTCGCCCGGGGCTACATCGCCCTCCTCCTCCTTCTTATGTACCTCCCGATCCTCGTCCTCGTCGTCTTCTCCTTCACCGATACGACGAACCTCTTCACCTGGGATACCTTCACCTTCGATCTCTACGTCCGCCTCTTCGAGAACGAGGAGATCATGACGGCCGTCGGGAATACCCTCCTTCTCGCCCTCATCTCGTCCCTTGTGGCCGCGGCCCTTGGGACCTTCGCGGCCATCGGGGTCCACGAGCTCGGGAAGAAAGGGAAGCGGGCCTATGAGTTCGCCAACAACATCCCGGTCGTCAACCCGGAGATCGTCATTTCCCTCTCTCTTATCATCATGTTCGTCTTCCTCGGGAACTACGTCTTCAACGGCTTCGAGAAGAGCTTCTGGACCCTTCTCTGCGGCCATCTCGTTCTCACGACTCCCTTCGTCTACCTCTCGGTCAAGCCGAAGATCCTCCAGATGGATCCCGCCCTTTACGAGGCGGCCCTCGACCTTGGCTGCACCCCAGCCCAGGCTATGCGGAAGGTCACTTATCCGGCCATCCTCCCCGGGGTCCTCTCCGGCTTCATGCTAGCCTTCACCCTCTCCCTCGACGACTTCATCATCACCGCCTTCCTCACCGGCCCGGGACTCCTTTCCGGGGCCGAGAGCATCCAGACGATCTCGACCTACGTCCAAAGCGTCATCAAGAAGCGGCCCCTCCCGCCCGAGATGCGCGCTCTATGCACGATCATTCTCCTCGTCGTCGTCATCGTCGTCTTCTCCATCTTCTTCCTCAATCGGAAGGAACGCGTCAAGAAACGGAAAGGGAGGACCTACATCCATGGCTAAGCTAACGAAGATCCTCGCTCTTCCCCTTGTCATCATCCTTTCCTCCTTCGGAAGCGGAGCGGAGGCAAGCAAGGCCCTGGCCGCCGGGGAGAACCTCATCCTCCGGGTTTGGAACTGGGAGGACTACATCGGGGTCATCGAGGTCGACGGAGAGGAAATCCCCCTCGACGAGTACTTCGAAACCTACGTGAAGGAAGTCGACGGCGTCGACATCGACGTCATCTACGAGACCTTCGACACCAACGAGACGATGCTGTCCCAGCTTCAGTCCGGGGCGGCGACCTATGACCTCATCTGCCCGAGCGACTACGCCATCCAGAAGATGATGTCCCAAGGCCTCCTCCAGCCCTTCGCTGCGAGCGAGGAGGAACGTCAGGCCCTCTATGGGGACACCTACGGGAACTGGTCCGACAACTACGCCCTTTATGCTTCTCCTTACCTCCAGGACTGGTTCGACGAAATCGTCGCCAGCGTCCCCGAGGAGGACGGAAGTACCTCCGTCCATTCCTTGAGCGAGTACGCCCGGGGCTACATGTGGGGAACCCTCGGGATTACCTACAACCCCGAGTACAAAGGCTACATCCAAGCCGGGATGAGCCCCGAGGACGTCATGGTCCAGCTGAGCGACTGGAACGCCCTTTGGGACCAGACGGCCTTCTGGGGAACCTTCCAGATAAAGGATTCGATGCGGGATACCTTCTCGATCGGCCTCATGCGGACCTTCGATCCGGCCTTCGAGCTGCTGCTCGAGCTCTACCAAGCCGGGACGATCAGCGAGGAAAGGTACACCGCCGCGGTGAACGTCATCTTCAATGCCATCAACCACGTCGACAGCTTCAACGGCCTCATGGAGGAGCTGAACGGCTACCTTGAGCCCTCGGAAGCCGCCTTCCCGACCGATTACACGATCGAGGAAATCATCTCCCTCACCCAAAGCGACCTCGAGGTCCTTCGCGGCAATAGCTACGGCCTCGAGACCGATAGCGGGAAGACCGACATCCAGACCGGGACCCGTTCGGGCATTTGCCTGGCCTGGAGCGGCGACGCCATCTATTCGATGGACACCGCCGAGGAAGAGACCGGCATCGAGCTCTACTATTCGGTCCCGAAGACCGGCGGGAACATCTGGTTCGACGGCTGGGTCATCCCGAAGAACGCCCCGAACGTCGAGTACGCGAACAAGTTCATCGACTTCCTGAGCGACCCGGAGATCGCCGCCTACAACATGGACTACATCGGCTACACCCCCTTCATCGCCGGCGACGACATCGTCGAGAAGGCCAAGGAGTGGTACGACGAGAAGACCTGGGCCATCGAGGAGGATCCCTCCCTCCTCGAAAGCGTCTCCGACTGGGATGCCTACGCCGAGGAGGAAGGCTGGCTCAAAGTCGACCTCTCCTACTTCTTCGAAGGCTCCTTGAGCGAAGGGGAGGATGCCATCTTCTACACGACGGAAATCCAGCCGGTGACCGGGACGAACCTCCACGGGGAAGAAGAGACCATCTACGTCGGGCGGCAGTTCCTCGCCCAGTACCCGACGATCGGCCTTCCGGATAACCTCGACATCATCCCCGGCCTCGCCGTCATGGAAGACTACGGGGACAACAACGAGTACGTCCTTAGGATGTGGGAAAACGTCAAGGCCTCGGGGGTCCTCGAGCCTTGGATCATCGTCCTCTTCGTCATCGAAATCGCCCTTGCCCTCGGCATCGCTTCCTACTTCATCGTAAGGAAGCAGCTCTCCCTCCATCAGCGGAAGAAGCGGCGGGCCGCGAATTGAGGATCAGCCCTTGAGCGGAGCGAAAGCTTCCTCAAGGGCTTTTCTTGTCCCTTCTTGAAGGCGCGGGTCGTCAAGATAGGAATTGGATGCGAGAAGGGCGAGGAAAGTAGGCGAGGACTTCCGCCAATAGAAGGCGGAGGCCGTTTTCCTAACGGCGTCGAGGAAGGGGCCGCTTTCCCCGTAAAGGGCTGCCTTTTCGCGCTTATCCTTCAATTCCTGGAATTTCAGCTCGGCCCCGAGGGGCTCGATGAGGGGAAGGACGAGGGAAGCCTTCTCCCTTGCTTCGAGGGAGAAGGAAAGGAGTTCCTTCTTGAAGCGCATTTCGAAGGCAAGAAGCGGCTCGATGGCCGCGGTCTTCGGAAGGGCCATTAGAAGGCTTCGGAGGGTTTTCTTCCGGCTTTGGGGACCGAAAGGGAAGGCCTCGAAGCGAAGAATGGCGAAAAACTCCTTGAGATCGCTTTCTTCCAAGGGCCTTTTCCGGCGGTTTAGCCGGGCGAGGAAAAGGCGGGCCCTCGTCTTCCTCTCCTCAGGAGAGAGGAGCCTGTAGTCGGGATGGCTCTCGACCTTGGCTGGTCGGCCGCGACTTCTTACGCCTGTTCCGGGAAGGCGGTTATCGGAAAGAAGGGAGAGAAGGAACGCCCGTTCGAAAAAGGAAGGGCGATTTTCTTTGAACATCTGCTTCATCCTCTCCTTTTCGTTGACGGAAAGAGAAGGGCTTTCGACTATTGCTTTGAGGAGGCGGGAGGAAGGTTCTTCGAGGTCAGCGAAAGGGTGAAGAGACGAATAGAGACGATGGGCGTTTTTCCCTTTCTTTGGACGGGAGAGCTCCCGGGCGGCGGCCCGGGAGATCTTCGACGGGACGTTCGCCTTTCCGGCCAATAGACGGGAGAGGAAAGCTTCGTCAAAAGAGAACGGCCTTCCGAATTGATTAACGATTCCTGAAGCCAGGATCAGAGGTTTGAGAAGGGCATTGAGGATGTCCGAGCGGGTCATTTCCCCACATCGTCCATCCAAAAAGATATTCAAGTATACAGAGACAGAAAAATGTTTTCCCATCGTGTCTATATTATAAAAGAAACAAGAAACGGACAAATATTAAATGCAATTTTGATCCTCTTTGCCGAGATGGAGAGCATCTAGGAAAAGAGAATCCGCTTCTCTTCCTAGGGAAAAAGGTTGAATGGCTAGAAACCCCCTAGGCGTGTATAGTTTCCTTAAATGAAAGGTGATTCTCCGATGAACAAAAAAGCCTTGGCCTATTTTCAGTCCGGCGGCCCGACGACCGTCATCAATTCCTCGCTTTACGGCGTCATTGCCGAAGCCTTCAAACATCCGGAAATCGGAGGGATCTATGGTTCCCTTTACGGTGTTGAGGGTCTCATTGACGACAATCTCGTCGACCTCCGGAAAGAGGACCTCGAGCAAATCGAGCTCCTGAAGCAAACCCCGGGGGCCGCTCTCCATAGCAGCCGGAAGAAGCTTCCGGGCGTCGAGGATCCCCTCTTCGGGAAAATCATCGCGACCATCGAGCGGCGGAATATCGGCTATCTCCTCGTCAATGGCGGAAACGACACGATGGATACCTGCTATCGCCTCGATTCCTTCTTCAAGGAAAAGAAGATGGACGTGAGGGTCATCGGCATTCCGAAGACGATCGACAACGACCTCATGGCCACCGACCATTGCCCGGGCTATGCCTCGGCCGCCCGCCACGTCCTCAACTTCGTGAAAATGGCGGTCGTCGATGGGCAGGCTTACCGGCGCGGGAAGATCGTCCTCGTCGAAATCATGGGGCGAAACGCCGGCTGGCTCACGGCTTCGGCCGACCTTCTTGACGAGGACGAGCGTCCCGACCTCATTTATCTCCCGGAATCCCCCTTTTCCCTCGAAGGCTTCTTGAAAGAGGTAAAGGAAGTCTATGACCGGAAGGGGTATGCCGTGGCTGTCTTGAGCGAAGGGCTCGACCTCCCGCGGAAAAATGCCGGTGGGACCGATTCTTTCGGCCATTCCTCCCTTGAAGGGGTTTCCATCCACCTGGCCGAGGAAATCAAGGGTGGGCTCGGCATCGGGGTCCGTTCGATGGAGCTTTCCTTGCCCCAGCGGGCCGATCCGATCCTCGCCTCGAAAATCGATATCGAGGAGGCCATCCTCCTCGGCAAGGAAGCGGTGAAGGCCCTTTTGGCCGGGGAGTCCGGCAAGATGGTGGCCATCAAGCGCCTTTCCAGCGACCCTTACCGCCGGTCGGTCTTCCTCGCCCCGGTGGAAGAGGTGGCCAATGCCGAAAAATTCTTTCCCCGCGAATGGATTGTCTCCTCTTCGCGGCTTAGCGACGAGTTCCGCGACTATCTCCGCCCCCTCGTCAAGACGGCTACCCACGTCCAGTACGACGGGGACGGCGTCTTCCTAAGCGCGAAGCTCCGCCTCGAAAAGGTGCAATAAGAGGGATCGTGGCGGTCGCGTTACCTTTTTGTGGCGAAAGAGAGCGGGATTGCTATAATAGCGGGGCCGCATCCGTAGCCAAGCGGTAAGGCACGTGACTGCAACTCACCAACCGCCGGTTCGATTCCGGCCGGATGCTCCAAAACAAAATGCCTCGATTCATTTCGGGGTTTTTGTTTATTCAATTTGGATTATTGGCCTTTCTTCACAAGGATGGCCCTTTTGAAATAGGAAAGGTCGCCAACCTTTAATGCCGTGAGCAATAGCTGGAGGTTGCTTGCGCAATCGTCCTTTTGGTACATCGTCGAAAGCTCATGGGCATTTTCCAGAAGCGCTTCATATGAATATACGTCCTCATAGCTGTATTTCATCAGCTTTAGCTGCCAGCTTGCCGCATTGTACTTCTTCTCGGGATTCCGTCCAATTTCATCCCAATAGGCGTGGAGAAGATTGGTATTGGCCGTTTTCGAAGGGACCAATTTGCCCTTTATCTCCGCCGGCTTGGCGGGTCCTAATAGGTAAAAAAGAAGGATATTCGGATTGGTACAGAGACTGATGCTTTCGACGGCCTGAATCGACCCCAGAACGGCTTTTAGAGAGTTTCTTACTCGGCAAAACGGGGAATCTTCTTCCTTTTGGCGCCCGTCAACGTCATAAACGCAAAAGACGGCATCATAGCGATCGTTGGAAAGGGCATCTTGGAAGAGGGGAGGGATATTCAAGGCTCCCTTTGCATTCGCTATGCTCAAATTTACGGTTTCCGCTTTGACGCCTTTTTCTTTGACGATTTCGAAAAAGGCCTCCTCTTCGTTTCCTTCGAAAACCAGAAGGACGTTCAGCATCGTTTCTTCTCCAGAACCATGAGGAGTTCTTTTACAAAAGACGGTGCTGGAACGTCGCCGAAATCGCCGTGGTTGTATCTCTTTACCAAGGAACTTCCTTCTCTTAAGTGCTGCTCATTGGCCTTAAACGCTGATAGAGGAGTGAGATTTGCGGTGTTTTTCTCGCGGAAGACAAAATAAATCTGTTCTTTGCGGAGAAGGTTTTTGGAGTCGATGAGAAGGAGGTCATGGGCGGTGAATAAAATTTGCCCCTTTGTGTTTCCGAGGTTATTAAAGAGGCTGGTGATAGCCCTTGTGAGGCTATAGTGAAGGCCATTGTCCAATTCGTCGACGACGAGCAATTTGCCTTCCGTTAGGGCATCGTAGACAAATGAAGCGAGGGCTTCGATTTTTTTGGTTCCTGACGAGTCGTAGAAAAACGAGGGGACCTTCCGATTCCCATAAGAGGTCATGAGCTTATAAGGCTCGACCATCGCCTCGATCATCGAAAGGGCCGCCTCGTTCACCTGCTCTTCCGAATTCATGAAGACCGCGTTTTCGACATAGTCAAAATCGGTTACCGAAATATCGGCTGCTTTGACGAAAGATTTGACGAAGCGGCATTTATCGGGGTCCTTGCTTTTTAGGAATTCAATCGTGTGCCCAATGGGGATGTTGTACATGCGGATCGGCACGATGAAGTCGGCACATCGGGTTAAAGAATCCTTCCACTCCTTGAGGGCTGAAAACGATCCGCTGTTCACCTCAACGGTCGACATGAAGGGCCGGTCGCGCGGAAGGACATCCAAGAATTCCGACATATCGTTGCCGAGGACAATCAGTCGCCTTTCTGGGATGCAGCGTTCGAATACAGTCTTTTCGCCGGTAGAAGTGCGATAGAAACGGATGTTCGAAAGTTTCTCAGAGAGAAACTCTTTTCGGCTTGAATCGTAAATTCCCTCGTATTTTAGCCATCCTTTCCCGTCGTTGTTGTCAAAGACAATAGAGAAGGAAGTGGGGCCTTGGTCCCCGAAGATATCTCGATTGCAAACGATATTGCCCTGAGATGAGAGGATCGATTTGATCATTTCCAAGAGGGAAACAATGTTCGTTTTGCCTGAATTGTTCGATCCGTAAATCGCGAGTGCTTTCAGAACGTTGGCCCCATCGAGGGACACTGAGTTGGAGAGGAGGTGCTTTGTCCTCTTGTCGGCCTTGAAAGAAAGCGAGTTTGTGCCTTTGAAAAGGCGGTAATTGTTGAAGGTCACTTCCAAAATCATAATCTTATGCCTCACCAAGAAGATACCATCAGATTATAAGACATGCAATAAAACAGCATAAACAATAATCAATGGGTAATTAGACTGAATTCCATGGTGGCGGTTGGGCGATTTCCCCCTTGCAGGGCCTTTGGCAGATGGCTATTATTATCGGGCTATCCCGAAAGGGAGATGCATGCGCCGGTAGCTCAGTTGGATAGAGTATCAGACTACGAATCTGAGGGTCACGAGTTCGAATCTTGTCCGGCGCGCCATCGGGATGTAGCGCAGCTTGGTTACCGCGTCTGCTTTGGGAGCAGAAGATCGCGGGTTCGAATCCCGCCATCCCGACCAAGCTGCGAATGAGCCGGCTGAAAGCCGGCTTTTTTGTGCCATTTGCCTTGCTCTTAAGGTAGAATCACCCCGGTAAGGAAGGAAAGATATGTCCAGCATCGTTGTTTATTTCTCTCACACCGGCGAAAACTATTCCAAGGACGGGATCAAGGACCTCAAGGTTGGCCACGTCGACATTCTCGCCCACATCATTGCCGAGGAGCTTAACGCCCCTCTTTTCCGCCTCGTTCCGCTCGAGCCCTATCCCTTCGACTACCAGTCGACCGTCCGTAGGGCTCGGGAAGAATACGATAACGGGGCCCGCCCGGCCTTCGACGAGACGAACATGCCGGACTTCGGGCAATTCAGCGACATCTACCTAGGCTACCCGAACTGGTTCGGCTCCTTCCCGCGGATCGTCGCGACGTTCCTTGACAAGGTCGACCTCGACGGCAAGGCCATCCATCCCTTCGTCACGAGCGGCGGGTCGGGGATTTCCTTCTCCGACAGGGAAATCAAAAGCTTCGAGCCCTTCGCCGACCTCTGCAAAGGCCTTTCGGTCGACGGGGACGCGGTAAGCGAAGCCCGGGCCCTGGTCGCCAAGTGGCTCGGTAGGTAAGGCGGCGTCTTGCGTAGGGCAGCCTTCGGGCTGCCTTTTTTCGTCCCGAGCATATCGAGTGACCCCCGGCTAACTTAGAACTATGATGGCCGTGGAGGAAACAAGAAATGAACCTAAGGAAAGTATCGATTGTCGGCGACGGGGCCGTTGGAAGCTCCATCGCCTTTGCCCTGTCCAGCGGGCACGCGGTCAACGAGATCGTCATCGTCGACTTGAACCACGAGAAGGCCGAGGGCGACGCCCTCGACATCGCCGACGGAATGTCCCTCGTCTCGGTCCCGAAGACGATCAGGGCGGGCTTTTACGAGGACATCGCCGGAAGCCACATCGTCGTCATTGCGGCCGGGGCCGCCCAGAAAAAGGGAGAAACGAGGCTGGATTTGCTGAAGAAAAACGCATCCATCGTCCGCGACGTCGCCAAAAACATCAAGCCCTACCTTGACGAAGGGAGCATCGTCCTCGTCGTTTCCAACCCCGTCGACATCCTCACCGACCTCGTCGCCGGGGAGCTCGGGATCCCTCATAAACGGGTCATCGGCTCGGGAACCGTTCTCGACACTTCCCGCCTTAAAGTGGCCTTGGCTAAGGAGGCGGGAGTCGATCCCCGAAGCGTCCACGCCTTCGTCATCGGGGAACATGGCGATAGCGAAGTCCCCCTCTTCTCCTCGGCGAGCATCGGAGGCCTCCCCCTTCACCTATACCTTCAAAGGGAAGGGAAGGACCCCTCCGTCCTTCGGAAGATCCACGAAAGCGTCCGCGACGCGGCCTATGAGATCATCAAGAAAAAAGGCGCGACCTATTACGCGGTCGCCCTCGGGGTCGCCCGGATCGTCTCTGCCGTCCTCAACGACGAAGGAAGCGTCCTCACCGTCTCTTCCTATCTCGAGGATCTCGGCGGGGAGGGAGGGGTCTACCTTTCCCTTCCGGCCGTCGTGAGCGGGGCCGGCATCGAGAAAGTCCTTCTTCCGGTCCTTTCGGCGGAAGAGAAGGAAGCCCTCATTCGCTCGGCGGAAGCTCTCCGCTTGAAGCGGGACTCGCTATAGGAACATTGGGCCTTTCCGTCCCTAGGAGGCGGGAAGGCTTTTTCCTTAGCAAGAAAACGATGGCTCCTCCCCCGATGAGGGCGACGAGACCCTCGACGGCGAGCATCGCGTAAAAGAGGGAGAGCGGCGGGAGGAAGAGGGGAAAGAGGTAAATAAAAAGAAGCGGTAGGAGAATGCTACGGCAAAGGGAGATGACGACCGAAAGGCCGGTATTGTAGGTGGCAATGAAGAAATAGGCCCAAAAGACGTTGAGGGTCAAAAAGAAGAAAGTCCCGGCATAGGGGAGGATGTAGTTCGACGCCGCTTCGAGGATCGAGGGCTCGGGGTTGGTGAGGAACAAAGAAGCCAGCTGCTCGGGGAAAAGAAGGGCCGCGACCGTGAAGATGAGGCCCAGGACGGCAGCCGAAGCCGTGCCGAGGCCGAGTAGCTTCCTCACCCTTTTTGGGCGATGGGCCCCGAGGTTGGCCCCGATCAGGGGCTGGCTCGCATGGGCCAAGCCATAGCTGAAGGAAAGGGCGACGAAGGCGAACTGGCCGATGACACCGTAGATGGCAAGGGCCTCTTCCCCTTGAAAGCAAGTGACAATCTGGCGGTTCATGAAGACGGCGACGATCCCAGTCGCGGCATCGATGACGAAGCTCGGGAAGCCGGAGGCAAGGACCTCGGCCGACCGCTGGAAAAAGGCGCTCGGGCGGGCCAGGCGGAGACGCTTGGGGAAGAGGAAAAGGCGGACGAGGAGAAGCAGGCACGTCAAGCATTCGCTTCCGGCTGTCGCGATGCCCGCCCCGTAGATTCCAAGGTCGAAAACGAACACCAGAAGGTAGTCGAAAACAATGTTCCCGACCCCGCCGACGATGACGGCAAGGGAGGCATACAAGGGCGAGCCGTCGTTCCGGACGAAGGACGTCAGGGCTTGGGAAAAGATGACGAAAGGGAGGACCCACTTAATCGGAAGGACGTAACGGAGGGCGAGTTTGAGGGTCCGCCCCTCGGCTCCGAAGAAGGAGAGTAGCGCTTCGTCGAAGAAAAGGAGGACCACCCAGGCAAGGAGGGAAACGGCGAGGAGGAGAATCATCGTCACCGTGAAGTAGCCCCGGGCCTTCTTTTCCTTTTGGGCCCCGAGGGCCGAGGCGATCCGCGTCGCCCCGCCGATGCCGAAAAGGAGCCCGATGGAGAGGGCGATTGTCCAGATGGGGACGATGGTGGCGACGGCCGCCATCCCTTCCTCCCCTTCGTAACGGCCGACCATGATGGCATCGACGACCGAATATAAAGAAAGGACGAGGGCCGAACCAAAGCCCATGAAAAGATGGCGGAAGAAGGTCTTGGCGACGCTTCCGGAAGTTACGGAGCCCATGTTAAAGTAAGCACCTCCCTTCCTTTCGACGCCTTAGCGATCGTCATTATCCTAGCAAAAACGGCCTTTTTTGTCAAAAAACGCTCCCGGCGATACCTTTTTATGCCCGTTTGAAGTAGAGTGAGGGCATGTTCGTGCTGCAGTCGCGTTGGAAGATCGAAAAGGACCGCGCCGTCTATTACGGCCTCCGGAACAAGGACCGCCTTTTCCATAACGAAGTTCGACTCAACGAACGGCAAAGGAAGATCCTCCTTTCCCTTCCTAGGGAACTTGGAAAGTGGGAGAAGGCCATTTTGGGCCGCCGGCTTCTCGGGGTCGTTGCGGTGGAGGAAAAAGACTACCGGAGGGTCCCGCGAAACCTCTCCGAAGCCCGTTTCTGCGTCTCCTGCGCGGCCAACGATTTCATGATTCCCGGCCTCGAGTTCGACGCGGAAGGCCGCTGCCCCGTCTGCCAATGCCGCGAGGAGACGAAAGAACTCTCTTCCCTCGTTCCCGTCATGAACGACTTCCCACGGGCCAAGGACTCGCGCTTCGACGTCGCCGTCTTCTACACCGGCGGGAAGGATTCGACCTTCCTCCTTCATTACCTCAGCAAGGTCAAGGGCCTCCGCGTCCTCGCCTTGACCTGGGAAATTCCCTTCATGTCGAAGAGCGCGGCCCTTTCGATTGCCGGGGCCAAGCGCTCCTTCCCGAAAGTCGAGTTCCTGAGCCGCCGGGTGGCCGACGAGGATCTGCGGAAAGTCTACCGAAAGCTCTACGAGCTAGCCGAAAATACGTGCGCCTGCCCCTCATTGGCCTACGTTCTTTTCTACCCCGAGCTCGTCAATCTCCGGGTTCCCTACTTCGTGGCCGGGAACGAGCCGGCCCAGATCCTCGGCCTCTACTTCAATCATATGGCACCGAAGATGGCCTATCGCTTCGCTTTGAACCGGGGGCTGAATTTCCTGATCAATCTCGGCCGGGTCCTTACCCTCCATCCCCCTTTCCGGCCGGGGCAGTTCCAAAGCCTCATGACGATGAAGCAGCTGGCTTACGGCGACAATCCCCTCAAGAACCTCGCCGGATACCGGAATGACCTCGTCGCCAACGTCGTGACCGCCATTCATGAGGTTCCTTCGTTGGTAAAGCCCCTGAAAAGGGCGATCCGTTCCTCGTCTTGGAGCGGCCACATTCCGGCTTTCGTCCAAGTCGACTTCGACGCGGTGAGCGGCGGGCATTACGACTGGCGAGAGGTCATGGGCCTCCTTGAAAAGGAAGCCGGCTACGTCCCGCCTTCCTTCTCCGTGAAGGGGCTCCATACATCTTGCAAGATCGAGCGGTGCAAGGAATACAGCCAGTTCATCCGCTTTTACGAGATGCGTTCCCGGATGATTCCCTTCTCGGCCCTCGAAATGGCCATCGCTTCCTCGGGGCGGAACCTCAGCCGGGAAGCGGCCATCAAGGAAATCGAAGGGGAACTCGGCTTTTCCCTCGAGGAGGTGAAGGAATGCGCCTTGATGAAGGAGTACCTCGGGACATGAACGCCGTCGTTTATCTTTCCTATACCGGGAACTCCAGGAAGGTCGCGGCCTATCTTTCCCGCCTTCTTTCCTTTCCCTGCCTTGACCTCCATGGCCTCAAGGAACGCACCTTCAAGCGCCTCCTTTTCGTGGCCCCGGTCCATGCTGAGCGCCTTCCCGACGAGGCCATCACCTTCCTGAGGGAAGCCCAAGCCGAGGAAATGATCCTCGTCGCGACCTATGGGCGGATGAACCACGGGAACGCCCTTCTCGACGTTCAGCGGAAGTTCCGCCTTCCTCTCGTCGGCGCGGCCTATTTCCCGACCCGGCACAACTATCTTCCAAACGATCTCTACGAGTCGCCTTATGAGCGCCTTGCCCCTCTTGCGAAGGCTTTCGGAAGCGGGCGCTACATCATCGTCCCTGAAAGCCGAGATACCTTTGGAAGAGGGTTCTTTCCGAAACTCCGGGCCCGTTTTGCGGTGCATATTTCCGTTGGAGAGGGCTGCACCCATTGCCACCTCTGCGAAGAGGCGTGCCCCTTCGAGGCTATTGTCGACGGTAGGCTAAACCGGCGCTGCATCCGCTGCCTTGCCTGCGTGAAGGCCTGCCCGAACGCGGTCCTTTCCTATCGCCTTTCCCCGCCTTTGGCCCGGTATCTCTCTAAGCCGAAGTCCGAGGAGGCGCTCATCTACGTTGGGAGCCAGCAATAAAGGAGGATAATCGATGAAAAAAGAAACGCGTGAGCGGATCCGGAGATTCGTTTCCGACCGCGACTATTGGCAGTTCCATAGCCCGGCCAATCTCGCCAAGTCGATAGCCATCGAGGCGGGGGAGCTTCTAGAATGCTTCCAATGGGACGAGGAGAACTACGACCTTGGGGAGGTGAAGGACGAGCTTGCCGACGTCATCGTCTATTGCGTCGACCTTCTCGACCGCCTCGGACTCGACGTCGACGAGATAGT